>DAIOGM010000032.1:0-29912 GCA_036745215.1 Gemmataceae bacterium | reverse complement strand
CGGCGCCGCCTATTTCGAATTCAATTCACAAGATCGCATTGCCCGCAAGGCCTGGGTGACGGACGACGTGTCGATTTTCGAGAAGCTTCGGCAAAAGATCGGCATCTAGACTGCCATTCCGACAGGGAAACCATGCTCGGCCAGTCCAATTTGGCAGAAATCCAAGTCGGCAAGTGCATTGCACCAATTCCACAATTGCCTAATCCATATCATGTTACGTCATCGCGATTGACGGGCATCAAACTTGCTAACCCCAATCCACGTCCCATACTGTTTCCATTTTTGCCAAAAGGATATTGCCATGAAAGTCAGACCGCTCGGGGATCGCATTGTGGTTCGCCGCGAGGAAGGCGCCGAAAAGACCGCCGGCGGAATCCTGCTGCCCGACGCCGCCAAGGAAAAGCCGCAGCGCGGCAAGGTGCTCGCGATCGGCGCCGGCCGACTGCTCAAAGACGGCACCCGCAAAGGCGTGCAGGTCAAGGTCGGCGACAACGTCATCTTCACCGCGTGGGCCGGCGATGAATATAAAGACGGCAAGGGCGGCAATATCCTGCTCATGCGCGAGGAAGACATTCTCGCGGTCGTTGACGAGTAATCCCGTTTGCGTTTAGCGCTCGCCGGACGCCCGCGAGCGCTAAACGTAAACAAACAAAAATAAAAAACCCTCGAATCATCTGATAACCCAATACGGAGACTATCGAAATGGCTGCTAAGCAAATCGCCTTTGAACAGGACGCTCGTGATGCAATGCGTCGCGGCATCGCCAAGTTGGCCCGCGCCGTCAAGGTGACGCTCGGACCCAAAGGCCGAAACGTCATCCTGCAGAAGAGCTTCGGCTCGCCGACCGTCACCAAGGACGGCGTCACCGTGGCGCGTGAAATCGAACTCGAAGATCACTACGAGAACATGGGCGCGCAAATGGTCAAGGAAGTCGCTTCCAAGACCAACGACGTCGCCGGCGACGGCACCACCACCGCCACGGTCCTTGCCGAGGCGATCTTCAACGAAGGCCTGCGCGCCGTCGTCTCGGGCGTCAATCCCGTCATGATGAAGCGCGGCATGGAAAAGGCGGTCGAGGACATCGTCGAAAAGCTCAAGAAGATGTCGATCCCCGTCAAGGGCAAGAAGGACCTCGAAAACGTCGCCATCATCGCGGCCAACAACGACACCTCGATCGGCTCCATCATCGCCGACTCGATGGACAAGGTCGGCAAGGACGGCGTCATCACCGTCGAGGAATCGAAGACGACCGAGACGCACAACGAATTCGTCGAAGGCATGTCGTTCGATCGCGGCTACCTGTCCCCCTACTTCGTGACCGACCCGCAAAAGATGGAATGCGATCTCGAAGATCCGTTCATCCTCATCTACGAAAAGAAAATCTCCAACAACAAGGACCTCGTCCCCGTCCTGGAAAAAGTCCTCCAGCAGGGCAAGCCGATCATCATCATCTGCGAAGAGGTCGAAGGCGAAGCCCTGGCGACACTCGTCATCAACAAGCTGCGCGGCACCTTCAAATGCTGTGCGATCAAGGCCCCCGGCTACGGCGATCGCCGCAAGGCCATGCTCGAAGACATCGCCGTCCTCACCGGCGGCCGGGCGATCTTCGAAGATCTCGGCATTCAGCTCGAGAACGTTCAGCTCAAGGACCTCGGCAAGTGCAAGAAGGTCAAGATCGACAAGGACAACACCGTCATCATCGAAGGCGCCGGCAAGAAGGACGACATCAAGGGCCGCGTTGCCTTGATTCAACGCGAACTCGAGAAATCGACGAGCGATTACGACAAGGAAAAGCTGTCCGAACGCATCGCCAAGCTGTCGGGCGGCGTGGCGAAGATCAACGTCGGGGCGGCCACCGAAAGCGAGATGAAGGAAAAGAAGATGCGCGTCGAGGACGCCATGCATGCGACTCGCGCCGCGTATCAAGAGGGCATTCTCCCCGGCGGCGGCGTGGCGCTGTTGCGTGCGGCGGCGGGAATGAAGACAGACGGCCTGCAACCCGACGAGGAAGCCGGCTACAAGATCGTCGTCCGCGCGTGCCGCGCGCCGTTGATCCAGATCGTTGCCAATGCCGGCGAGAACGGTGATGTCGTCGCGAACGCCATCCTCGAGAACAAGAACGTCAACTACGGCTACGACGCCCGTCTTTCGACCTACGGCGATCTCGTCAAGGAAGGCATCATCGATCCGACGAAGGTCGTGCGTTACGCTCTGCAAAATGCGGCGAGCGTTGCGACGCTGCTGTTGACGAGCGATGCCCTGGTTGCCGAGTTGCCGAAGGAAGAGAAGAAAGCCAAGGGCGGCGGCGAAGATATGTACTGAGATTTGCAGATTGCATCAAAACTCAAACCCGCAGGCGACGGATGCGCTTGCGGGTTTTTTTGTCACGATTTTGCCAACGGCTGAGTTGGTTCAGAAACCTAGCCATTTCTTGACCGCATCCTCTACCAAAGCGAGTTCTGAAGTTTGCAAATCGCCGAGCTTGCGAATCAGGCGCGGTACGGCAACCGAGATAATCCCTTGAGCGTCAAAAGCTCCGGATTTGAGAAACGGCTTTGGCACGACAACCTCAAAGCGTGTCCCGGCAATACTTGTCGTATGAGGTATGAGTGTGACAAGAACACGATCTTGAGGATCCAATGGCACGCTGATGACGAGAGCCGGCCGAATTTTGGCGGCGATTCCTAGATCGGCCATCCAAACTTCGCCGCGATCAGGAGTCGGCACGCGCGGCCTCCTCGGCGTCATAGCGACGGAAAAGTTCATCTGCCAATTCGTCGTAGGCGGCCTCAGGTATTTCGCCTTCGCCACACCAACGTCGAAGCAATGTCTCGGTCGCCCGTTTCCGTTCTTCAGCGGGCAAAGCGTCGAAAGCTGCCACCAGCTCATTAGCAGTTGCGATCATGGTTCACCTCAGGTTCATCAATTGATGATACCCGATTGAAGCCCTCATCGACAAGCGAATCTCATTTCGCCTGATCGTCCGCATCCTTCGCAATCAAACTGTCTATCACGCGCTCGACGCCAGCTACCGTTTCCGCGAGTTCGATGGCGCGCTGCCGCTGCGACGGCGTGTTGACGGTTCCTTTCAATTCAACTTCCTTGTCCTTCACGCGCACGTCGAACGCAATATCGGTCAACGTGTTCTCGTAACGCAAGCGATCGTGGATCTTTTCTTGCAAGCTCGGCTCGCGTAGGCTTCCGGCCCAGCTGAGATCAATCTTGCCGCCGACTTCGCCGGCGCTGGCTTTCGCGTGCCCGGCGACCTTGCGGCCGATGCGCGAGATGACCTCGGCGTCGTGACGATTGCAGCCGCATGCGGCGATGAGGAGCGCAACAAGAAAAAGCAAGCGTGCCATTTTCGAATTACTCCATGCGTCGCTTGCGGTTTAGCGCTCGCCGTGAAGCGCCAGCGGCCCGGCGCTTCACGGCGAGCGCTAAACCGCAAGCGTTGACGTTATGCCGCCTGCCGATTTTTTCGACAAGTCCAATTCTCCCGATTGAACTGGCTGGGCAGGTCGGTTAGAATGGGATTAAAGATGGCATGCCAGCGGTGGTCGCCGTCTGCCAAGGATGGATGGGAACTTGGGCAATCTGTTTATCGGAGGGCACGACCATGCGCAATTTGTTTCTGTCCGCGATCGCCGCGGCGCTCTTGCTGACGGGAGGCAGCGCCGTTTGGGCAGACGATGATATCGTTCGGCTCGGCGGGCCGTCGGCACAGGCCGATATCCAAGGCGGCACTGACATTGAACTCGTCCGCGGCTATTATGGCGGCGGCTACGGACGCGGCTACGGCGGCGGTTACGGCCGCGGCTATTCCGGCGGCGGCTACGGACGCGGCTATTATGGCGGCGGCTACGGACGCGGCTATTATGGCGGCGGTTACGGACGCGGTTTCTACGGCGGCTACGGCGGCTACGGCTATCGCAACGCGTTTTACCGACCGTACTTTTACGGCTCGTTCTATCGACCGTATTACGCGTCGTATTATGGCTCGCCATATTACTACACGCCGTATTACTCGTCGTATTACGCCGACGACTACTACTATCCGACATCGGGCATAACCGCAGCGGTAATCACGATGCAGTCGTCGAACAACTATCAGTCGGCGGCGCCGGAGCGAATCCTGCCGTTCAGCCCTGACGGAACCTATCCGTACAACGGCGGCCCCGACAGCGCGATTCCAATGCCGATGCCGACCGCGCCAACCGACAAGATGCCGCGTGGAACCGTGCCGCTTGAAGGCAAGCTGGTCACGCTTCCGCAACAGAGCAGCGGCGGCATCTCGCCCGTGACGTCGCCGGACATCCAGCGGCTTCACTTTGTCAACACGCCGAGCGCGGCGCCGGTGCGCGTCAGCTATCCGGCGTACGGCGAGAAATAACGTTGAATCGGTGTTCCTTGCAAACCCACGAGCGTTCCTCGTGGGTTTGTTTTTTTCCGATTGTGACGATCGTGACGGCGCGTCGCGGTCGTTTCTGCGGCCGCTTTCTATTCGAGGGGTTTTTCTGATTGCTCAACCAAGGTAAGCTTGGGAGAATGATTCGCCTATGCGGTTTTTGAGGGTGCTCCCATGATGCGGCTCATGATTGGCGTTTCGTTTTGGATTGTCACCGGATTGTTCAGTGGCGCGACGCGTGCCGACGACCAGCCCCAGAAAAAAGCCGAACCCGAATTGCTTCCAGCGCCGAAGGTGATTCAGCCGCCGGCAACGATCATCATCGAACCCTATTACGAGCGCCAGGACACACGCAACGTCTGGCAACATTACGGCGTCAATTCCTACGGCCGATTCGTGCCGCGCGTGATCAACACTCCCTACGGCTATTATTACTCGCGCAATCTGGAGCCCTATCCCTGGGCCGGCACCCGGCCGCGCGCGTTTGTGCCATGAATTAGTGGCTAGTGGCATGTGTTTAGGCGACTGGCAGGTGCAAACTTACCAGACGTAGGACGGACATTCCTGTCCGTCCACGCGTGGACGGACAGGAATGTCCGTCCTACGGGTATCACAAGAAACGCCACTAACCACTAACCACTAGCCACTAGCCACTAGCCACTGGTAAAATAAGACGCGGCCCGACCTCAAGCTTCCTTTCGTTCAACGAAAGTGCGGAAGGTGTATGCCGGTCTCGATCTGTCCGCGATGCAAGCACATCAATCCTGAATACGCCGCGTTTTGCCACTTTGACGGGGTCGTTCTGCAAGCCCAGCAAAGTGCGAGCGCCCATCGTATGCCGAGCGAGTTCGTTTTTCCGTCCGGCCGGCGTTGCCAGACATACGACGATCTCGCACAGGGCTGTCAAGAAGAATGGGCGTCGGCGCGCGATCTGCTTTTGCGCGGCGCGTTCGCTCAGTACTTTCACACGTGCAAGCGCGACGATCTGGTGCGCGCTGCCAACGACGCAAGAGCCAATCCAAATCCCGACATCGCCCTGACGACATTTCTCAATGCCCTGCCCGGCACACGGACGCAAACGCCAAAGCTCGATCTCCATCCGCGCCGCATCCTGCTGGGCTCGCTCGCGGTGGGCGAGGTCAAGACCGTGCCCTTGACGATCACCAATCAAGGCCAAAGCATGTTGCAAGGCACGGTGACCGTGACGGAGGGCCAAAACTGGCTGAGCCTGAGCGACGCCAAGCCGCTGAGCGAAATCGAGATCGCCGCGGTGCACGAGCAGATCGTCAACCTCACCGTCAATGCCAAGGGCGTTGCGGCGGGGCAGACGTACGGCGCCCGCTTGACGGTCGTCACCAACGGCGGCGTCGTCGAGGTGCCGCTGCGCATGGACTTGGTCGCGCAGCCGTTCGCGGTCGGGCCGTTCCAGGGCGTTCGTACGCAACGGGAGCTGGCGGACAAAATGCGCCATCACCCGAAGTCGGCGGTGCCGATTCTTGAATCCGGCGACGTCCAGCGCTGGTACGCCGTCAATGGCTGGACGTATCCGGTGGCCGGCTCGCCCGTCAAGGGCGTTGGCGGCGTACAGCAATTCTTCGAGGGCATGGGCGTCTCCAAGCCGCCCGCCGTCGCGCTGTCGCGCCAGGAAGCACGCTTCAAATGCAAGGTTGGCGAAGTCGTGAAAGGCCAGGTGACGCTGCAAACACCGGCCAAGAAATGGGTGTACGCACAGATCAAAAGCGACAGCCCCTGGCTCAAAACGCCGCAATCGCAGGTCGCCGGACCGCAAACCGCGGTCGTGCCGTTTGAGATCGACACCAATTCCTGGCGCCTCGGCCCCGTTGGCGAAGGCAAGTTGATCCTTGAAGTTAACGGCGGACAAAAACTCGCGCTCAAAGTGATCGTGGAAGTGCAAGGCGCGCCGGCGATTCCAACGCCCAAGCCAGTTGCGCCGATGCCGGCGCCGGCGCCCACCGACGACGTTCAAGCGCCGTCGCCAAAACCGGCTCGCACTTCCACCCCTAAGAGCACCGGCGGCGTGAAGTTCGTGCCCGCGCTGGTAACGACGTTGCTTCTTTGCTTGATGCTCCGCGTACTCCTCATTCCGTTTGTCGATTTTTTGGGACGCCACGTTGTCGTCACCACGGCGGCGCAAAAGCTTGGCGTCCAGGCCAAGCCGGGCAGTCCCATCACCGAAACCGGCGGTTGGCTCAAGCTGCCCTGGCTGCCCATCCTGGCCGGCGTTGACGGCAAAATCTCCGCCCGCGAATTTCAGGCCGACGGCAAGGACGAGCTGAGCATGCTCGATTTTCGCCATTACTTCGTCAGCTATTTCATACGCTGGTTTGTTCTGGCCACGTTCTGGGTCGGCGCGATCGTCGGCGCGATTCTCGTCATCACACGCGGCGGCGGCGCGCTCGACGTGCCCTGGGGCTTCATCGCGGGCGCCGTCGCCGGACTGGCTTTTAGCGCCACGCTCGCGGCGTTCTTCCTCGTTGCGGAACTGTTGCCGCACGCACTCTGGCACGTGATCTTCGGCACCAGCAGCAGCGGGATCGGCTATCTTATCCTCTGGCTGCTCCTGGCGATTATTTGCTGGTTCATCGTCGGCCTTGTCGTCGGCGCCCTATTGCCGTGGATCGGTCCCTTGCGACGATTGCTGATCGATCCATTCCAATCGATGATCGCCGGAACGTTTCGCGTGCTTGGAATGACGACGATGGCAGACTACTGGACGCCTTGAATCTGCGCCTAGGGATGGTCCATCATGGAAAAGACGACTTCCACTGCTCCGCTGCCCGTCCCGAATCGACTGAATCTCGCGCTCGTCGCGATCGTCTTCATTCTCGCGCTCGCGCTACTCTGGCTCGCCTCATGGCTGGAATCGTGGTGGGCAATCATCAGTGTCGGCATTCTGTTTTCCTATGTGCTCCTCACCAATTACGCGTTGCTGCATGAAGCGACTCACAACAATCTTCACTCGAATTCCCGCGTCAACGCCTGGCTCGGCGTCCTGACCGGCCTGCTTTTTCCGATCCCGTTCAGCATGATTCGCATCACGCATCAGGGGCACCATCTGCGCAATCGCACCGACTTCGAAATGTTCGATCTGTACTACGACACCGACAGCAAGTTCATTCGCTTCGCTCAGTGGTATTCGATCCTGTGCGGGCTCTTTTATCCGATCATTCCGCTCGGCGCGGTCGTGTTTTGCCTCTGCCCCTGGCTCGTGAACCTGCCGATCTTTCGCAAGGCGCGCTCCAGCCGGCACCTTCTGGGTGACATCGGCCGCGGCGCGATCTGGCGCATTCGCGCGGAAACGTTGGCGATCGTCGGCTTCTTCGCTCTGCTTTTTTGGCTGTTGAACTTGCGCTGGGAGTGCGTACTGATTTGTTACGCGTGCTTCTCGATCAACTGGTCAACGCGCCAATACATCGGCCACGCGTTTTCCCGCCGCGACGTGATCGAAGGGGCGTGGAATCTCAAACACGTCTGGGCAATGTCCTGGCTTCTCTTGCACGGCGAGTACGATCTCAATCACCATCGCCATCCTGAGGTTTCGTGGTATTATCTGCCCGAATTCACCGCGCCCGACGATCCGCGGCCCAGTTACATAATGCAATACTGGCGACAATGGCTCGGCCCGCGCCCGGCGATGGAGCCGGCGCCGGAATCCAGGGAGGAGCTGGCTCTCACAGTTGATTCATAACGTCACGGCCACGTTTCTTCGTTTCCTCGTCGCTCGATTTGCTCATCACTTCGACCAAACAAAAGGCAATCAAGCACTTTCATTTGGTACATTCGGCATGATTCTATCATAGACGCATTTGATTTGCGCTCGAAAGTCCGCATAGCCAAGATCACTCCTATGATGGCAAATACTGTGGACCTCGTCAAAAGTCTCTGATATTTGAAGTTCAGACCCCCAAAGCTGACGATACAACATCTCAAATTCATCTGATTTCAAATCTCCCCGACACTTTTTTGCCATTAGCTCCTGTGACTTAGCATCCCGTTCAGAATCGCTATTCCACACAGTGTTTACGTACGCAAATCGAATTGTCATGACGTTCTCAATGAACTCTTCGCACGATAACTCAGAAGCAAGAAATCTCTTCATTGCTCGTAACAGCGATGAATAAAGGTTGTTGGTGTCTTTCATGTGACGTTTCGATTAGTTAAGAGGTCCAGCGCTTAACTTGGGTGCAACCTCCAACATGCTACCACATTGTTAATTGCATCAACACAGACCCAGCGAATACCGCTCAAAATCAATCTCCCAACCAACGCGCGCGTCAAGCACCGTCGGCTTGATGTTGCCGAGCTTTTGGCCACGCGCAATGCAGCCCGATTCGTACGCGTGCCAACCGTCCACATCGTCGACGAGCTGGACGATCACAACCCGACCAAGCTGGCCGATCCCGCACGCATAACGATAATGCGGATTCTCCGCGAGCGACTCTTGCAATTCCATTTGCCACGCTGAAACCTCCGGCACGCCTTAAACATAGAAACGATAATTCGGCGGAATTACCCGGACCGGAACCAACAGACAAAACTTGGGACGCCGTTGCTTTGCGAACCACAATCGTTCCAACGCGGCACGGACAAACGGCTCCGCGAGTTTCTCGCCCACCAAATCGCTGACTTGATCCGCCTTGCCGAGAAACTTGAGCAATGGACATTGCTCGACAAAGCCGACGATCTCGATCTCATCTCGCAGTTGATAGCGATAAAGGCCGCCTGCCGTCGTGACGACGACGCGATACCGGCAGCCGATTTCGAGCTCGTGCGCTAATCGACAGACGCCATGGTCGCCTGGTTCCTGAAACTCGAAGAAATGCGAGCGAATCGCCAGCGCGGCGCCGACCTGATCGATTAACGGAAAAGAAACAAACGCTTCCGTCGCGATCAAGCCCTTCGGTTGAATCTCGACGCTTGGAAATAACGCGCGGACCTCCGGCACAAACGCCGCCGCGGCAGCATCGGCCCAGCAACTGATGAGCTGCAAGTGCGGCCAAATAGCGTCCAAGCGGTCCGCCTCACTGCCGCCGTTGCGCCGAATGCCGTTGAGCGCATCGGCGCGGCCCGGGTCGCCCGGTAAATCGTGATTGCCGGCGCGAATGTCATGGCAAAGCCGATCGTACCACGAGTCAAGCGGCCGGAGCAACGCCGTCAAAAAGGTCGGATTCCAGATCGACATCAACGTCAAATCCTCCGCACGCAGCAAGTGCAGCAACGTCGCGTAACGAAAAGCGTCGAGGTCGTTGATGTGCGCCAGCGACGGCGGCGTCGCCAACAGGCGCGCGGCGGCAAATCGTTCGGCGACGCCCAGGTACGCGGTGTCGTCGTCAAAGCCGATCGGAATGCCGCCGGTCGTCATGCGTCGGCCGAGCGCCGGGGAGATCGACCAGTACGTGCGGCCATTGCGCAGGCCAGGCCGCTGGTGCAACAGGTTGGCGATCCACGGCGCGATGCCGCGCTGAAACTGGGAACGCAATTCCGCCGTGTAGGGAATCAATTTTTCGCCAGACGTGGTGCCGCTCGTCGGCTCCAATAATACCACCGGTTCACGCGTGAGCACGTTCGACTCTCCGGCGGCGATGCGGCCGACGGCGTTTGCGAACGTCTCATAGGTCGCAAGCGGCAGGCGTTTTTGGTATTCACTTGGACTCTGAATAAGCGCGAAGTCGAATTGCCTGCCGATCGCGGTTTCTTGATTGTCGCGCAACATCGACATGAGCAAATCGGCTTGCGTTGGCGCGACTTTACGCGTGGCGTCGTGGAACGCCAGCGCCGCTGGCGTGGATGCGAGCATCCAGGCGGTGTGGAGCCAGTACGGCCAGTTCATGGCAACGGCTCCCACGGCGTCGGCGGCGCGCCGATGACGCGATAAGCCGCCGCCGTGAAATTCTCGCGCGAGAGCGGCGCCAGGCAACAAAGCTCTTCACCTTCTTGATGGCGCGGATTGCGGTCGAGAAAGAACTGCACGAACGGGTCCTTCAATCGCTGCGGCGTCACGTCGGCGACGCCTTCCTTGAGCCGATCCTTTTCCGCCCCGGCCCGGATGACGCCGCGCACCGGATCGTAGAGCGACGGAAACTTGTGCCGTCCGAGCGTGTCGAGCAATTCACGCACGTCCATCGGCGTTGCTGTGTCGGGCCGAGGATAGAATTCGTGGAAAAACACAGGCAGGAAGCGATACGTTTTATAGCCTTTCGAGATCAGGAACCAGTAAAGCGAGCCTTGCGGATAACGGTCCATCAGTGCCAGCGCGAGCCGGCCCCAGACGTGCGTGAGCGCTTGCTCGTGCCAGCATTCCTTGGCGATGATGGTGTCGCCGGAGAAGAGCGCGGTGACGGTTTTGCCGTGCACGTTCACATCGAGCAGCATTTGCGTCGAGAAGCCGCGCAACTCGCCGGTGGCTTCTTCTTCGATCCAGATGACCCAGCGCTTTTCGCCTAAATCCTGCTCGAATTGCGATCTACGTAAATTCACGTAATACGCGTCCATCAAACCAAACATGCGATCGCGCTGCTCCAGCGTGAGACTTTTGGCAGCGATCAATTGGCCGCGCATTGGCATGGGCCCCTCCTCTTTCGTGGCGGCGAGATTCCGATCTTGCCAATCAAACCCGGCAAGATCGGAATCTTGCCGCCACGGTCATAGACTTCCCAGTTCCAGGTACGTCGGGCGGCCGTCAAGGCTTTGCCTTAGCTCCTCGCCGTCGGACCACGCGACATGAAAAATCCGCGTGACGTATTGCGTGCCCGCAAATAACGACAGCGGCACGGCAAGCGGATCGTTGGCGGCCATGCCGATGACCACGTGGCCCCATGGGCCACGCGCCGCCTGCTTGAGCAGCGCTTCCACCAGCGCGGCGAACACCGGGAAATCATCGCCGACGACCACCGGCAACGCCACCGTCAAATAGCGCAGCTCTTGTCCTGGTTTTGGCAAACGCGCTTGCCCGCGCACTGCGGCCCACCCATTGTAAATCGGCAGCAGCCAGCGGAGCGACCCCGTGTAGCCGTTGACGATCGTTTGCCGAAAATCATGCTGATCCCAGCCCGCCAGTGTCCCGACGAGCGATCCGTTGCGATAGGCGAGCCAAACGTTTTCCGCTTTCAAGCCGAACAGCGCTCCGGCCGGCATTGTCGCGTCGGCACATTCGTAGCATGGAAAGAACTGTCGCCGCGGCCCGTGTTTTTCCAGGAAGGCCATGATCATCGGCCAATCGTCCGGCGTCGCGCTCCTTAGGTACAAGTCCTTAGGAACTTGAATCGGCGAATGCGCGCCGACCGGCAATGCGAACGTTCGAAATCTGCCCGCCTCATAATAGGCTGGCAGCCCTGCCCGGCCGGACGCCAGGATTTTGAGCGCAGGTTCGTTGCCTTCGCTGATCGTCGTCAAATAAAGCGGCGTTTGCCCGTCCGCGTGAAGGTTGCGAAAAAATCGGTAGCCGCGCGCGACCAGCCCGAGATTGCGATGTTCCGCCAACAAGCGAATGCTGCTCAAATAGCCGATCGTCCGCGGCTCGCCGTTGACGAACAGCCGCCGCAGCGATCGGCAGCCGAAGCCGACGATGCGGCCGGTCGTCGAGTCGCGGCACGCCACGACCTGGCACTTGAAGCCATCGACGCCGGGCGCGGCGAAAAAGCTCGGCTCGCGGCAAAACGTCAACGCGATGTCCCCCGGCATCGGCGTGTTGGCGAGCACGTGGCGCAGATCGGCGTCGTCCGCGGGGCCGGCCAACTCAAACCGATACCGGCTCATCACTCACACCCCTCACCCCCAACCCCTCTCCCCCAGGGGGCGAGGGGGGAATTCGCGGCTCCCGGCTCGACTCGTCTAATCCAGCGCCGAGTTGCAATCCCTGGCGCAGGTCGATGTCGAAATGCGCCTGCAAGTTCAAGCCGAGATAGACCGCGAGCATCGTCATGTTCTTGATATTCGCGTGCCGATCCGCGAGCCGGCGGAACATCGACGACCAACTGTAGAATTGCCGCCGCGCGTCCAGGCACAATTCCTCCAGCTCGCGCGGCGACACCTTCTTTGGCCGAAAGACGACATCGCCAACGCGGCTTTCCGGGTCGAGCCACCACTTCGGCTTCAAGAGGCGACCCTCCGTTTCGAGCCGGCGATAAAGCGGCGTCCCCGGAAACGGCACGAGATGATTGAACGCGGCCAGGAAAAGCTTGTGTTCCTTCGCGAAGTCAATGCTCTTTTGCACGATGGCGCGATCATCGTTGTCGTAGCCGAAGAGGAACGTGCCGTAGACGGCGAGGCCGTGTTTGCGGAAATTCTTGAGGCTGTTCTCGTAGCTGGAGTGAGCGATGTTCCAGCCCTTGTCCATGTCGCGCAGGTTCGCGGGGTCGAGCGATTCCATGCCGATCAGGACGCCGCGGCAGCCGCTTTGCACCATCAGTTCAAGGAGCCGATCGTCGTTGGCGATATGGATGCTCGCTTGCCCGACCCAGCCGACGTCGAGCGGGATGAGCGTCTCGCACAGCTCGCGCACCTTGGCGGGCTGGCTGACGATATTGTCGTCCACGATGAAGAAGCGCCGGCTGCCGGTCGCGGCCATCTCCTCGGCGACATCGCGCGCCGGGCGATGATTTTGGCTCGCTTCGTGAAACGCGGTGATCGAGCAGAAGTCGCACTTGAAGTTGCAGCCGCGCGCGAACTCGACGAGCGTGATGTTCTGATAATCGTACTTCGCGTAAATCTCGCGGCGATAACGCAAGTCGCTCAAGGTTCGTCGCCCGTGGCCGCGATAGATCGGCTTCAACTTTCGGCCTCGCGCGTCGTCAAGCACCTCGTGCCAGACCGGTTCGGCGTCGCCGAGAATGATGGCGTCGGCTTCCTGGGCGGCTTCGTCCGGCAAGAGTGTGACATGGTAGCCGCCCATCACAACCGGAATGCCGCGAGCGCGAAACTGCCGTGCGATCTTGTATGCGCGCAATGCGGTGAATGTCTCCACGCTGATCGCGACCAGATCGGTCGGCTCGTCGAACGGAATCTCGGCCATGCGGTCGTCGTAAAATCGCACGTCCACCCACTCCGGCGTCATGCCGGCGAGCAGCGCCATCGAAAGCGGCTCCATCTGCCAGGCGCGCACGTAGGGCTTGTTGTCCTTGCGGCCGACCGAGGGATAGATCAACGTGAGACGCATTTTTTTTCTCAAGGCGAGCCGAGCGGCGTAAGCCGCCGGTTGAGTCGCGCGAAAAACAACCGGCGGCTCACGCCGCTCGGCTCGCCGATCACACAACCGCGACGGCCGTCGAGCAATTGCCGCGCGCGATGGCCTCGACGTCGATGCGCCGATCCGCGGTTGCGGCGATGAACTCCTCATCGCGGTAAATCGGCCACGTCTTCTCCGGCAAGTGCTTCGAGTAATAGCGATAACCCAAATTGAGCGAGATCGACAACAGCGGCTGACAAAACGAGCCGAGCACGCGGCTGAAGATCGAACGCCACGAGTAACTTTGACTCCAGGCCCATTCGAGGCCTTCTTGAAGCCGTTCCGCACTCATGTTTTTCGGCTCGATGACGACATGCTCGACGTCGTACAGCGACCAGTTCTTGTGCAGCAATCGGCCTTGAGCTTCGAGGCGGTGGAAAAGCCCTGTGTTCGGGAACGGCGTCACGACGGCATAGCGCGGCAGATCAATCTTGACCTTGTCCACCCATTCGACGGTGCGTTCGAAGACGCTCGTGTCGTCGTTGTCGAAGCCGAAAACGAAACAACCCTGGATGCCAATGCCGTAATCGTGAAGTTTCTTGACGACCTCGGCGTAGTCCTTGGCGGCGTGAAAGCCCTTGTGCGTTTCGTTGAGCGTGTTCTGGCTGATCGACTCGAAGCCGATGAGCAACCCCTTGCAACCGGATTGCGCCGCCAGTTTCAACAGCTCGTCGTCCTCGGCGATGCGGGTGGTCGCCAGGCCGATCCAGCGCATCTTGAGCGGGATCATGGCGCGATAGAGAGCCTTGGCGTAGTGAATGTCCTCGACGGGGCTCAAGTCAATAAAAATCGCCTTCCGGTCGGCGAACGTCGAAAGCTCGGCGACGACGTCAGGGATGGGCCGATGCGCGTAGATGTTGGCCCAGGCGGCGGGGACGGCGCAGAAGTCGCATTTGTGCGGACAGCCGCGCGTCGCCTCGATGCTGTGCGTTGTCACGTATTTCTTCTTATCGAGCAAATCGCGCCGCGCGATGGGCACATTCAGCACGCGGCCCGTCGCTTGCGTGTAGCGTTTCTTCATGCGGCCGGCGGCAAAGTCGCGCAGCAGTTGCGGCCAGGATTGCTCCGCGTAACCGACGACAATCGTGTCGGCGTGCCGAGCCGCCTCGTCCGGCAATAGCGTCGCATGCACGCCGCCGAACACGACGGTGTGCCCCTTTTTGCGCAATTCATCGGCGATGGCGTACGAACGCAGCGAAGTGCCGGTGATGGCGCTGATCGCAACGAGATCGGCGTCGAAGTCGAGGTTGAGCGGCTGAACGCCCTCATCTTGGATCGTGATCTCGGCGTCGAGTTCCGGCGGCACCATCGCGGCGAGCGTCGTCAACGTCAGCGGCGCGTAACGCAGCGCCGTCTTGAAGATGCCCGTTTCGTTGCGATGAATCTCGCCGGCGGGGAGCAGCAATTGGAGTTTCATGAAATGACCTCATTGACGTGGCGGCAAGATTCCGATCTTGCCGATCGAGCCTCGGCAAGATCGGAATCTTGCCGCCACGATTTGGAAAGCATACGCAACACCAGAGCGGCGACATCGCAGGAATCCTGGCGCAAATAATGATCGACGCCCCATAGGGGAATAATCGTACCGGGCCAACGCGCGGCGTCCGCGAGCAGAATGCCGCCGCCGTCGGAAGGGCCCCACGGCTCTAGGCGTCGATGCGCCCGCTTCGCCCAGGGATTCTCCATGTGGCGCTTCAACGGAAAGCCGATGACGTGAAAGACGCGCAGGTGGCACGGCCAGTCGAATGCGTGCGCCAACCGAGGATTGCCGTCACGCTTGATTTCATGAAGCACGTCGAACGAATAACGGCGCCACCACGCGAAGGCGCGAATCATCAGCGAGCGCCACCATTGACCGAGAAGCCAGTCCGCGAGCGCCGTGCCCTGGACGATGCCCGAAAGATTGATCCAGGTTGAGACGTTTTGAAAGTCGCGCTCGGCATTCGGCTTGGTCAACGCATATTGCACGTCCGTGCCGCCTTTGCTGAGCGAGACGAGGCAGATTTCCTCATCGCGATGTTGATGGACCCAATCGCGCAGGATTCGCCCGTTATCGTAAAGCGAGCCGAAACTAGGAAGCGGCACGCGCTCGGCGCGAATGCCGACGCGGCGAGCGGCATCGAGCACGCGCTCGCCGTCCGCGCCGGTGAAGGCGTATTCCTTGTGGAACGCACCGGGGACCACGCCGACGAGGATATCCCGTGGCGGCTCGTCAAGCGTTGCAGTCAATGTCGCCATCGTTTCGCGCACCGAACCCCGGTGAAGCAGGCGATCGTAAACAATTGCCGTCGCAAAATCGATGCCGTGACGTCGCGCGATATCGACGAGCGCCGGACGAGTGAGATCGTCGATCGCTCGATACGCCGGCCAATCCGCGGCGCGCTGCAGCAAGGCACGATCGGCGGCGTCGGGGATAGGCAGGAGTGGCGGCATGATTTGGATGCATGTAGTAATTGCGAGCCACGGGGTTCATCCCCGTGGAATGGATGTCCGCACCACGGGGATCAACCCCGTGGCTCGCCGAGCAAGTCAGGCTGATTTCTTACCGCCCATCAATCGGCCCACGATCAACCCAACCAAGAGCGCGCCCAGGCCGACGGCGCCGGCGGTGATCCACATCACCTTCTTGATGGCCATGTTCATCACCGCATTATCGAAGACATCGGCCGAACCATGAAAATTTACAATGAGCCATTTGCCGTCTTCTTTCACCAACGTCGCGCTGAAGCGGCTTTCCATCTCGATCGTCGTGCCTTCGCGCATGTAATACTTGTCCTTCAGCTTGCCGTACGCGACGGCGGTCGTCGGCGGATCGCCGTAGAGGATCGAAAACTCCTCGAGTTCGGGTTTGGCTTCAACCTTGCTCAGTTTGCTCTTGTCGCCGGTCAGCATGCGGTCGAAGTAATCTTTGATACCCTTGTGGCCGACTTTGGTTTCACCCATATGGCCACGGCTGACTTCGCCGTTCTGCCAGGTGACGACAACATCTTTGTGGACGTATTTGAGCAGCGCGTCGAGGTCCTTTTTGTTGAACGCTTCCTCCATGGCAATTTTCACTTCGCGCAACTCTTGGTGCGCGGGGGGTTCTTTGACGGGCTTTTGCTCGCTTTCGTCCTTCTTCTTCTTGTCCTGCGCGTCGGCGACCGCGTACGACAGCAACAGGGCGGCGACAATCCATAGGCATCGCTTGTTCATGACATTTCCTCGGCGAGTGCGGGAATGGTTGATTCTTTGACGATTTTCGGCGCCTGGCCCGGTTCGACGGTCCACACGGCGGCATGCACCGATTCCGGCGCGGCGGGCGTGCCGTGCGAGACGACAGCGAGCCAGCGAAAATAATCGGCGAGGTCCTTGTCCGCGTCGATCAGGCCATGCGGATTGTAGCGGGCGCCGTCGAGCCGATCGGCGTCGGAGGCCAAGAATCGCATGATCATGGCCCGGCGAATCCAAAGGTGCAACGGATCCAGGAAGATTCGGCCAATCCAGCCGCGGCTCCTGGGCACGAACACGACGACGCGCACCTGGACGCCGGTTTCCGTCGGTTCGGTGATGACCATGCCGTAGCTCGTCGTGCGGCGAAACGTGGCGGTGGCGAACATCAAGTTGCCGCACCAATCGGTCATCGACATGGTGACGCGATCGCCGGCGAACAGACGCGTGATCTTGTCCTGCAGCGAATCGCCCGAGACGGTGAACGTGCCCGTCGCGCGGCGAGCGAACGGCGCCGGGCAATCGACCGTCGGCGTCTCCGCGAGCCGGCGATCGTGCGCCGCGCGAAAATGCTGCAAGTCGAACGCGTTCGCGCCGATCAAATACCACGGGCAACGAAGCGTCGTGCCGAACGGCGACGCCGGACGAAAATCGCCCGGATCGCAGCCGTCAAAAAAGGGCAAAGGAAAAGCGGGCTTTATGCCATTGAAGAAGAACACCAACCCGTGCCGTTCGACGACCGGGTACGCGGTCTGCCGTGCTGCGAGTGGAATCTCTTCCTGAGCGGGGATGTGCAAGCAGCGTCCGTCGGGGCCGTATTGCCAGTGATGGAAAGGGCACTGCAGGCGATCACCGATGACGCAGCCCTTGCCGAGATCGGCGCCCAGATGGCTGCACACGGCATCGAGAATTGCAACGTTGCCGGCCGAAGTGCGATAGGCGACCAGCCGCCGGCCCAATAGATCGCGCGAACGCGGCGATGCGGTCACGTCGCGCGAACGCCCGAACAGATACCACGACGCCGGATAGTGGGGAAAGCGATCCGCGGCGGGGGCTGGCAGCATGGTGCGATCCTCGCTTGGCCTTCAAACGCTTTGGCTCGCAAGCGCGTCAATCCATGACGATTTCGTCCGGCTTCGGCTTATCGATGAACTTTTTGAAGCAATAGGCGCCCGCGCCGAAGACCCAGGCCAGCACAATGACTGTGGTCCACATGCGCATGGATTCGTGATCCAGCCAGAATAGCCAGGTGCCGGCCAAGATGAACGGCGCTACGGTGGCGTAAAAGAGCAGAAAGAGAATCGAAAAAACCGCGAAGACCGCCGATCCCATCGCGGGCAATAGATACAAGAGATGTCGGCCGAAGGTCACTCCCTTCGTCTTTTCCGTCTTGCCCCACTGGCGCGTCAGGGTGTTGTAGCCGCAGAAAAGGCAGATGATATCGTGATCGCCCATCTCCTGGGTGCAGTTCGGACAGCGGGGCACCATCTCCTTATGCTTGACGCCGTAGGGATCCGGATTGTTGTCGAATTCGTCGTCAATACTGGGTTTCGCTTCGGCCGCAGGCGCGGCGGCCGGTTCGGGTTCCGGCTCGGGCTCACGTTCTTTCTTGGCGCCCTTGCCCGCCGGTACGACAAACGGTTCTTTGCAAAAAGGGCACTTGATCTTTTTGCCGCGCACGTCGGTTTTCGGCTTGAACTTCTTCTCGCATTCCGGACATGCGACGACCAGTGCTTCCGCCATGACAAGCCCGCCTGTTTGCAGACGTGGAGATGAATCGCAGTTATCTTCGCAAGTCCGCAATGGGTTGTCAATAATCCGGCCGCAAATCTGATTCTAGCCCGGTATGGTCAGGGGCAGTGACGGCGGATTTCGCTTGCGACGCGGAACTCCGTCCTTTACATTCTCTCCAACTCACCGACGCATTCAACAAAAGGCTAACCCATGCAATCTCGCCGTGAAGTCCTTGCCGCCACCGGCGCCCTCGCGACCGGCGCCGCCGTGCTCAATGAAACGATCGCCGCCGAGCAGAACCCGGCCGCTCAGGTTGCGGATCGCTCGTCCACGATTCGCATCAATCGCCTCCGCGCGAGCTGGGTCGGGCCGGCGGTCTACATCAAGATTGAAACCAACCACGGCATCACGGGCTGGGGCGAGATCAAGGGCGTCGATCCACGCGTCTCCAAGCCGCTCGTCGAGGCGCTGTACGACCTCATCGACGGCGAAAACCCGACGCGCATCGAGCACCTTTGGCAAAAAATCTTCCGGGCGCATCGCGACATCCGCGGCGGCGCCTTCCTGGTGCACACGCTCGCGGGCATCGACATGGCGCTTTGGGACATCGCCGGCAAACTGTGGAACACGCCCGTTTATCGCCTGCTCGGCGGCCCGTGCCGGGATCGCATCCGCGTCTATCACACGCCGCAAGCGACGAAGGTGCCGCCGCACGGCATCTACGATCACGCGGGCACGCCGGCCGACATCGAACGCATGGCCGCCGCGATCCGCGCCGCCCGGCAAAAGGTCGGCCAGACCGGCGCCGTCATGTTCGACGCTCACAGCGCCGTGCCGCCCGCGACGCTGATCCAACTCGCCGCCGCGATTCGGCCGTACGATGTGCTGTTCATCGAGGAGCCCGCGGTGCCGGGAAACATCGAAGTGTTCAAGCGACTGAAGGAGCAGATCTCGATTCCGCTCGCCGCCGGGGAACGCGATCGCACGATCTGGGAGTTCATCCCGTATCTGCAAAATCGCTGCCTCGACATCTTGCAGCCCGACTGCTGCCACGGCGGCGGCATCACGTCGATGAAAAAAGTCGCCACGCTCGCCGAAGCGTATCACACACCAATCGCCCCGCATTGCACCGCCGGTTTCCTCGGCATCGCCGCCAGCCTGCACGTCACGGCGTCGGTGCCGCTCTTCCTCATCCACGAGTTCTACCCGGACAACCCCGGCTTCAACAAGCAAGGCATCACGCGCATGTCATGGAAGCTCGATAACGAAGGTTACATCGGCCTGCCGTCCGGGCCCGGCCTTGGCGTCGAAGTGGATGAAAAGCGTTTGGAAGAGGAAGCCAAACGGCCGCAAACGTATCGCTGGCCGGGCGCACGCCTGCGCGATGGCTCGATCGCGGACTACTAAAGCATGGCGAGCCGAGCCGCGTAAGCGGCCGGTTGAGTCTCAGATGCAAACTAACCTGACGTAGGACGGACATTCCTGTCCGTCCACGCGAGGACGGACAGGAATGTCCGTCCTACGGGTTAAACATGAAACGCCTAAAACATGGCGAGCCGAGCCGCGTAAGCGGCCGGTTGAGTCTCAGATGCAAACTAACCTGACGTAGGACGGACATTCCTGTCCGTCCACGCGAGGACGGACAGGAATGTCCGTCCTACGGGTAAAACATGAAACGCCGTTCGCCTTAATCCTTCATCGGCAGGAGCCAGATGTTGCGATACTGCACCGGATTGCCATGATCCTGCAACAAGATTGGGCCCGGCGTGCACGCGTCGCCGCCGAGGCCGGACGTGGTGTTGACGACGATTTCTTCCTTGTCGCCTTTCTTGCGTGCGAGGCGCACCTTGTCGTGGATCACGACGCCATTGTGGTGCACCGTGATGATGCCGGGCGCGGACACTTTGCCGCCTTCGCACGCGGGCGCCTGGAAGAGGATGTCGTAGGATTGCCAGACGGTCGGCGCCTTGCACGCGTTGGCGAGCGGCGTGGCGACGCTGTAGATGCCGCCGCAATCGTTGTCCTTGGATTGGAGGGCATAGCTGTCGAGGATTTGCACTTCAAAGCGGCCCTGGAGATAGACGCCGCTGTTGCCGCGGCCCTGGCCGGTCGCCTTGGGCATGTACGGGACGCGGAATTCGAGGTGAAGCTTGAACTTGCCGTCGAATTTTTGCTTGGTGATGATGTCGCCGCCCGGCTGAACTTGGGCGATGCCGCCGTCGAGGACTTTCCAGTGCGCCGATTTGCCGTCGCGCTTGGTCCAGCCGTCGAGCGATTTGCCGTCGAAGAGGACGACGGCGCCTTGCGGCGGCGCGACGCTGGGCATGTCCTTGGCGTCTTCGGCTTTGCCGAGCTTGAGGTCGGCGATGCTGCCGTAGAAATCTTGAGCGCAGCTTGCGCTGGTGAACGTGACGGCGATCAATGTGGCTGCGAGGATGCGGTGCATGCTGGTCTCCTTTTCAATCCGTGCGAAAATCGAGCATTCGCTAACGTGTCGGGTTGGTGTTTTTGCACCTACCCGACGCGTCTGTTTCGAAGGTGCGCATTATTATTTGCACCGAAGGTGCGCCATGTTAAAGCCCAGGGCAACGCCCTGGGAGATGGAAGCAAATTCAACGAAAGCCCCGAAGGGGCGCGATGATCTCCTTGGTGGTGCGATTGCACCCCTTCGGGGCTTTCCTCTTGGGTGCTTTTTGTTCCCAGGGCGTTGCCCTGGGCTTTAACATTCTCGCACCGTTGGTGCTGGAAACAGCGTCTTCCGTTGATCGAATGGGACCGCCATGTTCTCTCGCATGCATGTCGGCCGTCGAGACGCATGAAACGTCACGGCCTGGCAAATTCGCTGGCATCGATGGATTCCTCGAACCTTAGTTCCGTCACCTGCATTTCCATGTATAGTTTGCCGTCCTGGTGAATCAACAACTTCATCGGCTGTTTGAGGCCATCGATTTCCTTGTACTCACCAAAGAAGGTTTCCAGGCTGATCTCTTGTTGGGCAAGGCTCAAGCCGCGGCGCTCGCACTTCAGCAGCAGTCCGTGTTCCTTGTCGAAGTACAGATTGATATCGGCCTGCCCCTTGAACGCCGCCCGCACACCAACGGCCGGACGATCGTTGACCTTGATCTCGCCGAGGAGTGATAGGTTGTAAGCTTTATCTTTCAGGAGCGGCAGCAAACTCTGAACCTGCAGTTGATGCGTCCTCGCCTGTTGTTCGGCGAGCCGCTCGTCCTGGAGTTCTTCGGTCTGATCTTCGAGGCGAGACCAGGCTAACTTGCCATTCTGGACCTGAACCAGTTGGAGCTTCACGTCGCCGATTTCCAACTGCATGTTGACCTTGCTTCGGTCAGGCAACTGCCTGCAAGAATCGGCGGTGAACATGGCCGTACTGCCGTTGACCACCACGGTCCCCTTGGACTTCATTTGCAGCACACGGAGTTTGGCGAGCTTATCTTCGCCGCCATGGGCGCGGACCGCTTTCTCGATGACGGCCCGCGATTCATCGTCCGCGCGGGTGGACGGCGCCGCGGCCAGACACCAAACGACCGCCAACAATGTAAGCGCACGTTTTCGCATAGCCAAAGCTCCGCTTGGAATCGGTTATTTTGCCCACGTGATCCACATCGGGCTCAACCAGGCCAGGTTGCCATCGCTTTGTTCGACGCGGGCATAATAATAGATGGACTTGCCGCGAGGCGCATCGATGTCGGTATAACTGAATGCGAACGATTCCTTCTTCGGCTCCTCGACATGCACGTTTTTGCCGTCGCGGAGGATCGTGATCTTGGCAATCGGGGCGGTGCCGAGCACCTTGATTGAGAAGGTCGGCGGCTTCGTCACTTCGAAGATGTCCCCCATGATGTTCTTGCCGCAACGGAATTCCGCAATGATGTTGTCGGTCGCCGCGTAGGAATGGCGACGCTTGAAGGCGTCGATGATTCCCTGGCGCGATACGTCGTCGGTAATCACGACGCCGTAGCTCATGTGCGTTGAGATGTGATCGCTGGAGGCCTGGAAGCCGAGCTTGTAGCCTTTTTCGAGGGCGTGGTTGATGAAGCCCTTCGGTTCGTAGCCGCCGATGTTGGTTTTTTGCGTGGCGGAACGCGGGGCGCCGAAGAACTCGTAGTTGTGGCGATGTCCTTGATAAATCTCGACGACCGGTTCCACGACGGGATCGTTGTTGCGCCAATCGGTGCCCATGCTGGTGGCGCTGGTGTGCGAGGAGCACATGGCGCCGAAGTGCTTGAGATACTTGTAGAGCATGAAGGTATCGGGCGTGCCCTTCTCTTCCGTGCCGTCCATGTTGCCGCGGGGCAGGGGACGAATGCCGCGCTTCGGGAAGATGATGTTGCGATGGCCATTCGGATAGACGACGCTGCGTTCATACGAATGAACGGCGACGAACTGCGAGCCGTGCTGCATGATGTCGGTGAGCTTTTGAATCTGCCACCAGGAGTACTCGTCGTGCTGGCCGTTGTCGTGATCGCCGTTGCCCATCCAGTCGAGACTGGCGGCGTCATGCGCGTAACGCCAGGCGTCTTCCAGGAGGCCGTCGCCGTCGCGGTGGGCGGTGTATTCGGTGTGGCGATGGAATTCGCCGCGGATCATGCGCAGCTTTTTGCCCTCGTGCTCGAAGCGATACGCGCGGAAACGGGCCACATCGCGGGCTTCGTTGGGATGCACGACCGCCAGTTTCGCGGGTTCGTCGGCGACCGGTACAAGAGCCGGCGCGCGCACCACTCCCGACGCGGGAAGGATGGCAGCGTACAGGTGATCTTGCTTGCGCGTCAGTTGATTGTTGCGTGCGTCGCCGGAGAAGACGGTCATCAGCCCCTGCGGGATGCCCATCAAGGCGGGTCGATTGTCCATCAAATTGGCGCTGTAGCCAAGCCGCTCGGGCGTTGACCATTTCTGACCGTCGTAACGGACCGCGAAGCTATGCCAAACTTCGCCGAAGCCGAGCAGCCTCGGATGATGTCGATAAAAGAGCCACAAGCCGCCGGAGTCATCGATCGCGAGCTGCGGCACGCTCTTGTTATTGGCGGATCGTTCCAAGAGCGCGGCTTGCAGATCGGCGCCCGGTTGCATGACCTGCCCGTCGGACAGACAGCGCACGCGCAGCGTTCGCTTGAGATAGAGCGGCCGGCCTGGATTGCCGGCCAGGCCGATCTTGGCGAACTCGCCGGTGGAAAAATCCTGGCCCCACTGTTCGTCGCCCTCTTCGTAAGCGATCCAGAGACGATTCTGCTTGTCACACGCAAGACTGACGCGCGCTTCAAATCGCGCGGAGGCGGCGATGACCGTGGTCGTGACATTGGGGCCGGAGATTTCGGCGACGCGCACGTCGTAGTTTTCTTTTTCATACGTGTCGTAACCGACGTAGATCTTGCCCGCGGAATCGGCGGCGATCGCGGGGTTCCAGTGATTGGCCGACGCCTTGGTCACCTGGATGTCGGGTTGCTTCAAATCGACGACGCCATCGTCGCTCACGTTCAATTTGCGCGCGAGAATCTGCCAGCGCCCCTGACGCCATGCCTGCCAGGCCACGAATACCTGGCCCGTCGAGGACGTGGCGGCCACGACGTTGTAATCGGTGCCCGCATCGCTCGTCAGTCGTTGGACGGCAGACCATTTACCCTTCGCGCCTTCCTTTGCCGGCGGCGTGTAGACCTTGTGATAGATGTCCCAGTTGCCGTCAAGTTGCTGACTCCAGCAAACGTGAACGCGCCCCTTCGCGACGGTCACCGTGGGCCGCCAGATGTCGAGGCCTTTTTCCGTCACGTTGATGGCGGCGCTCCAGGTCGTGCCGTCATACGATTTGAGGCGAATCTGATCGCCGTTGTCCTTGGGAACGAGCGTGTCGAAGTTGCCCGCGAGAACGCGTTCGGTGACGTACGGCGTCCCCTTGGTGTAATCGCAATACGCCAGCCAGAGCTTGCCGCCGTCGGCCCTGGCGAGGACGGGATAGTCGTGCTCCGCGTCTCCCTTGGTCAAGCGCAGGACGCCATATTCGCGGGCGACCGTGGCGTTGCCTTCAAGGAACGGCTTGTCGGCGCCGGAGTCGGGCAGTTCGTTGAGGGCGAAATCGAAGTTGCCCTTCTTGGTCGCAATCTTGACGCGTGCCGTGTTCGGGGCTTCGACCGTGACGCGCAGCGCCGCCGGCGAGTTCTTCTTCGGCGTTTTCTTGTTGTACGCCGACTTCAAGCTGAACTTCGCCCCCTTGGCGGAGCTTTTCTTGGCATTGCCGTCGCTGACATCCAGTGCGACGATCTTGCCCGCGGACGTCGTGATCTCTCCATCCCAGACGGTGGCGTCCATGTCCTTGATGCCAAAGGTAATGAGCAGGCCAGCGAGGTTCGCGGGCATGACCACGGGAGCGTCCGAGTCCGCCGGGCCATCGCCGGCGTCCGTTTGGTCGCTGTCTTTGTTGGAGAAGATGGCGAACGCGATGATGGACGCGGTTGACAGTGCAGCGATGATTCGACGCATGATCTGGACTCCCGAAGTGAGAGTTTGAATGGAATTGGCCTTAATGTATCCAAATTCCGTCGGCGATGCCACGAGCGTACTGTCATTTTTGCCGCGTTTATCCGAACACAAAGTATGCGCACATCCAAATTTTCGTAGCCACAAGCTGCCAGCTTGTGAGTTCTAGTGGAAGCGGACAAGCTAGCTAGCAGCTTGTCGCTACGGCGTGCATTTTCGTAGCCACAAGCTGCCAGCTTGTGAGTTCTAGCGGGAGCGGACAAGCTAGCAGCTTGTCGCTACGGCGTGCGCGTATCAATCGATATAAATAGCCACAACGAATACACACCTACTGGAGAATGCACATGCGGCAGCTACTCCTCTTCGTCGCGGCCTTGACGGCTGGCGTTGGCACGCAAACGTCTTTGGCCCAGGAAACCAAGAAGGGGGACAAGGCAATCATTGGCACGATCGAACGGCTCGATCCTCGTTTCGACGAACTGATTCCCAAGGACGCCCAGCTTGAAAAGATCGCGGAGGGCTTCATCTGGACGGAAGGCGCCGTCTGGTTCAAGCCCGGCAAGTGCCTCTTGTTCTCCGACATTCCCAATAACGTTGTCGTCAAGTGGGAGCAGGGCAAGGGCACATCCGAGTTCCTCAAACCCTCCGGCTACACCGGCGCCAAGCCGCGCGGCGGCAAGGCCGGCGATGAACCGGGTTCCAACGGCCTGTTCGTCGATGCGCAGGGCCGGCTGCACCTGTGCGAACACGGCGATCGGCGCGTCACACGCATCGAAAAGGACGGCAAGAAAACAATTTTAGCTGACAATTACATGGGCAAAAAACTCAACAGCCCCAACGACCTCGCCCTGCACCCCAACGGCGACGTCTATTTCACCGATCCGCCCTACGGCCTGGAGAAAGGCGCCAAGCGCGAACTCGACTTCACCGGCGTCTATCGCATCAGCGGCAAAGACGGCACGGTATCCCTGGTATCCAAAAGTCTCAGCCCCAACGGCATCGCTCTGTCACCGGACGCCAAGAAGCTCTATGTGACCCATGGCGGCTCGTGGATGGTTTTCCCCGTGAATGAGGACGGCTCCACCGGCGAGGGCAAAGTTTTTGTCAGCCCCAAGCAGTGGAAGCTCGCGCCCGCGAAAGGCGGCGGCGTGGATGGCATGAAGTGTGATGCGAAGGGCAACGTCTTCGCCACGGGGCCCGGCGGCGTTTGCGTCATCGCGCCGGACGGCACGTTGCTCGGTCGTTTTCTCACCGGCGACCGGACCGCCAACTTGTGCTTCGGCGGCGAAGATGGCCAGACGCTGTTCGTGTGCGTCAATCATCGCATCGGCATGGTGCGGACCACGACCAAGGGCATCGGTTGGTAAAGGCCCAACGGGCTGAGTCCTTGTTCGACAAGGTGATATCGTGTATCATCACCCTACCCGCCGATGAACTTTTCTACTGGCCCATGCCGTTCCTGAGGAATGACCGTGTTGCGCAACCGATTGATTCTGTTGATTTGCATGTTCCTCGTCGCGCCCGCGATGGCGTCTGCGCAAACGCCGTCCTTCGTTAATGACGTCGAACCAATCTTGACGCGTTACGGTTGCAACCAGGGAAGCTGTCATGGCAAAGGTTCCGGACAAAACGGCTTTCGTCTCTCGCTGCGCGGCTATGCGCCGGAATGGGATCATGTGTGGATCACGCGCGAATTCAGCTCACGCCGTATTAATCCGACCAATCCCGAAGCGAGCTTGCTTTTGCAGAAACCGACCGGCCAGGCAGCCCACGAAGGCGGCGTGTTGATGACCAAGGATTCCCCAGCATACATGGTGCTGCTCGATTGGATCAGCGCGGGCGCGCCCGGCATCAACAAAGACGAGCCGAGCGTGCGACGTCTGAAAATCGATTCCGGCAAGCGCACTCTGAAGGCCGGCGATACGACGCAATTGCGAGTGACCGCGGAGTACAGCGACGGGCAATCCAAGGACGTGACCTGGTTGACGAAGTTCGACTCCAACGATGCGGGCGTTGCTGCCGTGAATGCCGCCGGGTTGGTGAAAATGGAGCGCTCCGGCGAAACCGCGGTCCGCGCCATGTTTGCCGGCCAGGTCGCCGTCGTTCTCCTGACAGCGCCGCACCAAATAGCTGGTAAGGCTGAATGGTATGCGGCCCGGAACAATTTCATCGACGACCACGTTTTCAAGAAGCTCGCCGATCTGCACATCGAACCGGCCCCGCTTTGCGATGACGCCACGTTTATCCGGCGCATGTACCTCGATGCGATGGGCGTGTTGCCAACGCCCGAGGAAGTTCGTGCTTTTTTGGCTGACAAGAACGGCGACAAACGCGCCCGGCTGATTGACTGGGTACTGGAGCGGCCGGAGTTTGTGGATTTCTGGACGCTGCAGATGAACGACCTGTTGATGAACCGGAAAGAAAGCGATCATGACGTTCGCGGAACCAAGGGGGTGCGCGGCTTTCATGATTGGATACGTCAGCAAGTCGCCCGCAATCGCCCATGGGATGAGATGACACGCGAGTTGCTGACGGTCACCGGCGCGACACACGAACAACCCGCCGTCGGCTATTACATCGTCAACGTCGGCGAGCAGCGCGAGTCGCACAAGTCTTCCGTCGTCGCAAACGCGGCACAAACGTTTCTCGGCGTACGCATCGGCTGTGCACAATGCCACAACCATCCGCTCGAAAAATACACTCAGGACGATTACTATCACTTTGCCGGCTTCTTCTCGCGCATTCGACTCGAACGCAAGGACCCAAAAATGGGGCCGACGAATCTTGTCGTATCGTTGCCCGACGTCAAGCAAAACAAGAATCCGATCGGCGTGACCCAGCCGCGCACGGGCAAGTTCCTGCCGCCGCAATCGCTCGATCGTGTGGCCAACAAGATCAATCCCGACCAGGACCCGCGCACGGTCTTGGCGGCCTGGGTTACCGATACGCGCAATGAGTTCTTCGCGGGCGCCATGGTTAATCGGATCTGGGCACACTACTTCAGCGTCGGACTGGTGGAGCCGATCGACGATCTGCGTGAGAGCAATCCGCCGACCAATCCCGAGCTGTGGCGAGCGCTCGTGAAGGAGTTTGTCGCGAAGAAATACGATCGCAAGCTCATCATGCGACTGATCCTCAACTCGCGGGCCTATCAACTCGGCTCGCAAACCAAGCCCGCCAACGAGAAAGACCTGCGCTTCTATTCGCACTACTACGTGCGCCGGTTGCAATCCGAGGTACTGCACGACGCGATCTATACCGTCACGGGCATCCCGGATTCATTCGATGGCTACCCGGTCGGCTTACGCGCGGTACAGATTCCCGATCCGAGCGTGCGTTCGCCGCTGCTCGCCGTCTTCGGCCGCCCCGAGCGCATCACGGCGTGTGCGTGCGAACGTTCGAGCGACGTGACGCTGGTGCAGACGTTGCACCTCCTGGGAAGCGACGAGAACGTACGAAAGATCAGTGCCGCGAACGGCAGGCTCATGGAGTTGTTAAAGTCCAAGAAGTCGGACACGGAGCTAATGGACGAGTTGATGTTGGTGACACTCGCGCGCTTGCCGAATGACCGCGAACGCAAGCTGTTCATGAGCCATCTGGATTCGGGCCGAGGTCGGGCGGCGGCGTTTCAGGATTGCCTGTGGGCGCTCGTCAATACGAAAGAGTTCTTGTTCAACCATTGATAATAGAGGCATCAATGCTCGATATCATCTTTCCGAAGCGCAATCGGCGTTGCGACGGCCACACGCGCCGCGACTTCCTTCGCCTTGGCGCCATCGGGTCGGTTGGCCTGGCGCTGCCGGCGCTATTGCAAGCTCAAGAATCGCCGCGGCCCAATCGCCGCGAGCCGCGCGCTCGCTCGGTGATTCTCGTCTATCTTGGCGGCGGATTATCGCATCATGACAGTTTCGACCTCAAGCCGGAAGCGCCCGAAGAAATCCGCGGCATCTATCATCCCATTGCGTCAAATGTTCCCGGCACGCAGGTCGGCAACCTGTTGCCGCGCATGGCGCAAGTCATGGACAAGATCGCCCTGGTGCGGTCTGGAGCGCACAATAACGATCATCACGAGACGGCGACCAACTGGGTGATGTCAGGCCGCTTTGGCTCACCGTTCGGCGACTTTCCCGCGATCGGCGCCGTCGTATCACATCAACTCGGCTTCCGCGGCGCGCTGCCTCCGTATGTCTCAATTCCACGCAATCCATCGTTCACGTGGGAGCTCGGCAAAAGCGCCTGGCTTGGTGGACGCTATGAGTCTTTTCGCACTGGTGATCCGAATCAATCGAATTTCCAGGTGCCCGACATCGCACCCGCCGGCGCCGGGCTCGGCGCCGATCAAGGCCGGCGCTCGCTGCTCCAGTCGCTTGACACGTTGGCCGACGGAGTGCAAGGCAACGATCAACTCGCGACGTATGGCGAATTCCAGCGCCGCGCCGCCGACTTGCTCGTCTCCCGCTCCGCCCGGACCGCGTTTGTCATGGACCAGGAAACGGAACGCACGCGCGATCGTTATGGTCGCACCACCTTTGGACAAAGCGCCTTGCTGGCGCGCCGCCTCATTGAGCGCGATGTCCGTTTCGTCACCGTCAACTACGGCGGCTGGGATCATCACGCGCAGATCTGGAACAGCCTCAATCGCAAGCTGCCCGAATTTGATCAGGGTTGTTCCGCCCTCATCGAAGACCTCGACCAACGCGGCCTGCTGGCATCGACGCTGATCATGATCTCCAGCGAGTTCGGGCGGACGCCGAAGGTCAACGGCACGGCCGGCCGCGACCACTGGCCGAAAGTCTTCAGCGTCGTCCTGGCCGGCGGCGGCATCAAGGGCGGGTG
>DAIOGM010000031.1:10193-30240 GCA_036745215.1 Gemmataceae bacterium | reverse complement strand
GGCCATCTTGCCGTCGCCGGCAAAACTTGGGCCTTCGGCATCAAGCGTAAGGACATTGCCTTCGAGAGCGCCGTCGTAGATCCAGAAAAACGTCATCATGGACGCGATGAAGGAGCCGACGCAGCGTTTCTTGTCCGGGTCATAGCCGAGCGTCATGATCGAGAGGGCAGTGCCGCCGCCGGGCATGGCGCCTTTGCCCTCGCAAAGGACCCAAAGACCGCCGAGCGAACGAACGGATTCGGTGCCGGTGTGCTTCGCCGGCGGCTTGCCGGGCTCCATGATGCATTCGTTTTCGAACGTCCATTCGCCGACCAGTTTTTGCAGCCAATGGTGTTCTTTCTGTGGTTCGGGGATTTGCATGGTATTTCTCCTTGTGGGACATTAGTCAGGTAGGGTATCGCTCCTTGGGGATTCAACGGCCGCTTTCATTTTGTCCAACCCTTTGTCGAATAGAGGGCCAACGCCCATCTCCATGGACATCAAGCTTCGAATGGCTTTGTGTAACGAGTCGCTGTTGCCGGACATCGACCACGTGACAACGGTTTTGTCCTTTTCGTCCTTGAACTTATACTCCGCCTCGGCAGTATGCGGGAACGGCGCAATGAAATCGAGTTGAATTTTGATGCGCTCATTCGGGACAATTTCCGTGATCTTCATCGACCCGGAGCCGACCTGGTGGTTGCCCGTCCACTTGTAGACGGAACCGACCTGGCCCGGTTTGCCCTCGATCGTGATGTTGATATTGGGGTCGTTCTCGATGAATGGGGTCCATGCTTGCCACTTGTTGAAATCCGCGACGTGCGGAAATACCTGTGACGGCGGTGCGTCGATGGTCTTGGATCGAGCGAGGTGATAATCGGCCGGAAGAGCGTGAGAGATGCCGAGAATAATGCCGACGACAACGATGATCGTCAGCAAAAACACGCCAATAAACGAGAGGCAACCGCTCGGCCCTGCCGGTTCCGTCGATAAGCCGCGAACCGGCAGCATCGCTCGAAGTCGAGCGTCGCGAAACACCAGTCCGAGCCAAACGAGCATGCCAAAGACGAACGGGGGCGCAAATGCGTCGCCAATGCGAACGTGTGTCGCGACGGCGCCGCCGAGGTAGCCGGTCATAATGATGGCGCCCAAGAGGGCGGTGTAAGGAAAAAGATATAGCACCGCGCCGACGACCTCGATGATCCCCAGAGCAAGCAAGGTTTCTTGCTTCCAGCCGTTATCGGGCATTCCCTCCGGGGACGGCAACAGGTCGGGTCTGGCGAGTTTGAGGACGCCGAACACAAGGAACGCCAAACCAGGCAGAAGGCTTATGATCCAGCCGATCACCGACATCCAAATCGGCGTGTAGGGTGGCGGTTCCGGTTCCTGTTTCGGTTCCGGTTTCTGTTTCTGCTTCCAATCAGTGGACATGTTGCTTACCTCCGCGCGGGCTTCGATAATAAGATGTGTGACGCTTCGGACGATCATTCTATCGAAAGGGAAGCCGACATGCCGCCATTTTCAATTTCGGCGCTCGATCACGTCAGCGTGCTGATCACCGACCTCGAACGCTGCCGGCGGTTTTATCGCGACGTCGTCGGCCTGAAGCCGATTCACAAGCCGCGCACGTTCGACTTCGAGGTGCTATGGTTCGACCTCGGCGATCAACATCTGCACTGCTTGCTCAAGGACAAACCCGACACTTCAAGCGCCCGGCATTTCGCGCTGCGCGTCAGCGATGTGAACGCGGCGCGCGGCTACTTCAAGGAACTAGGCCTGGCCGTGCACGAGACGACGCTGATTCCGGGCGCGGATCGCTTCTTCATCCACGACCCGGACGGCAATCGCATCGAAATCATCCAGTGGCATCGACCTTACAACTCGGACGAGAATGCGCCGACATGAATATTGGTAACGCCGTCACGGGGGCGGCGTCTGCTGTTGTTGTGCCTGTTGTTGCTGTTTGGCCGCTTCGTTTTGCTGCGCCGCTTCGGTCATCGGGCCGATGATGCCCAATAAATGGCTCAGCTGGCCGAGCTTGGCGCCATAGCGGTCGAGAAACTCTTGAACGGCGAAATCGCTGTCCAGTGAATCGTCGCCCTGCTCTGCCAATTCTTCGACCAATGTCATCGCCACTTTCACGAAGGCCTTTTCGAGAATCGGATACGCCCTTTTGCAGTCTTCCATCAGGTTGACATAATCGGCGTCGCAGCGCGACAGGATTTGCCGCCAACGCATCACCTGATCCTGGCTGGCGGCGCGGACGTGATGCAGGTGCGCTTTTTGAACTTCAAGGACCTGGCCGAGCTGATCGCGCTGCAATTCCAGCATCTGATGCAGCAAGTGCGGCACCATTTCCTCGGGCGGCAACGGTGGTTGCAGGGGTGCGGGCTTGCTAGTGGACGCGATATCAAATTGAAAGTGCATTGTCGGCCTCAACGAGGAATGCAGCCGAAGACGCTGCTCGCTTCTTTATAGCAGGCCGTTTCGAAATGTGAAGCAAAAATCGGCTGCCGGGAGTTTGGTGTGGCGGCAAGATTGAAATCTTGCCGAGTCGCGCATGGAACGGCAAGATTTCAATCTTGCCGCCACGTAGGGCAAACTTCGCTATTACACGATCAATTCCAATTCGCTGTCCGTCAGCGGCTTGAGGAATTCGCAGCCGAGTCGCCAGAGGCCGTCGGTGCGATCGTGAACGTGAACGACGCGCACCAGCACGGTGCGAACCATGCCGTTTTGCGTTTTCAGATCGATGGACAGGAACGTGCCCGGTCGAAATGGGTAGCACAACGCGACGCTCAGGCCGCCGACGGAGATGTTCTCGACCACCGCGCCCCAGGAGAGCGCCTGGCCCGGCTCCACCGCGTGCGACGTCGCTTCGAGAGAACAGAGATGCCGCTCTTCATTGCGCCGTTCGCTGTCGGTGAGAAAAGGATTGCGAACGGGCTGCACCAAAGCTTCGCGTAACAATGTGCTCATGACGGGGACCTCGCACAAAAGTTGACTACGGTTTGAGTTGAAGCCTACGTCACTTTTTCGGCGGTGTCAAACCGCCCGCGTCAACGCCTGGCGAGGCGGAGCATGATCTCGACGCCGCGGTCCAATATTGCATCGGACGCGGCATAGCTGAGGCGAAAGTGCGTGTCGTGTCGGCTAAAAATGCGGCCGGGGATGATGAGCAAATTGTTGCGAATCGCCTCGGCAACAAAATCGCTGCCGGTCCCCCACGGCGCTTTCGGGAAGAGGTAAAACGCCCCGCCGGGGTTTACTATCTCGTACGAATCCTTGAGCGCCGCGACGAGCCGATCGCGCTTCGCCTTGTAATCGCCGACGATGCCGGAGATGTCGGCATCCCAGGCCGCGACGCCGGCGTATTGCACCATGCTTGGAGCGCAGACGTAGGTGAACTGCTGCAGCTTGATCATCTCCTCGATCAATCGGCGCGGCCCATGCGCGAAGCCGAGCCGCCAGCCGGTCATGCCATAGGCCTTGCTGAAGCCGTCGAGCACGAGCGTGTCCTCGTTGAATTCGAGCGGACTCGCGAAGGGTCCGTCGAAGCTGAACGCCCGGTAGACCTCGTCGCTCAACAGCAAAATCTTGCGTTCGCGTGCCAGCACTGCCAGCTCGCGCAGCACTTCGCGATCGTGCACGACGCCGGTCGGGTTCGCGGGGCTGTTGACGATGATCACCTTGGTCTTGGGCGTGATCGCGGCCTTGACCTTGTTCACATCGATGCGGAAGTCGGGATACGTGTCAACCAAGACTGCCTGGCCGCCGGCCATGCTGATGAAATGCGGATACATGACGAAGTACGGGTCGAAGATGATGACCTCGTCGCCTTGATTGAGCACGCAAGAAAGGGCAAGGACCAGGCCACCGCTGGTGCCGCTCGTGATGAGCAATTCGCGATCGGACTTGGTCGGATACTTCTTCCGCACATCGCCAAGGATCTTCGAGCGCAACTCGGGGATTCCCTGCGTGATCGTGTAGCCGCTTTTGTCTTCGTCGATGGCGCGTTTTGCCGCTTCTTTGACCGCGGCGGGCACGGGAAAGTGCGGCTGGCCGATGCTGAGGTTGACGGGGTCCTTCAAATGAGCGGCCAGTTCGAAGACCTGGCGAATGCCGGAAACCTCGACGCTTTTCATTCGATCCGCGATCCAATGGTCGTGCATGGTGATACCCAAATGCTCTTGCCAGGACTCTCGATTCTGTTATATCGCCGCCGATTCTGAGAACACAGATACTCTTCGGGGGAGCGATCCATGACCGAAGAACGCGAAATCATCGGCCACGCCCGGCACGCCAACCAGGGCCCGCACCTCGCCGTTCCGCCCGGCTTCACGCCGTTGCGGCTGCGCGTGGCGACGCCGGGCAAGGAAGTCGAGATTGTATGTCCCGTGGCGATCGTCGGCCGACATACGGACGTCGATTTGCGCATCGCGTATCCGGATGTTAGCCGGCGGCATTGCGAGTTCGTGTTTGAAGCAGGCGTCTGGCGCGTGCATGATTTGAACAGCTTGAACGGCGTCTACATCAACAACATGCGGACGATCGAAGGGCCGCTTTACGCCGGCGATGAAATTCGGATCGGCAACGCGACGATGCTGGTGTTGGCGGGAACGCCGATTCCGGGCGATGACGAGAACGAGAAGTTGCGGCAAATCGCGGATGCGCTGCCTTCAGAATAGCGAGCCACGGGGTTTATCCCCGTGGAATGAAGCACAAACCACGGGGATAAACCCCGTGGCTCGCCTGCAATCAACCCGCGTGACGTTGCGGTTGTTGCATCGCTGCTTCTTCTTCCTGCCACTGATTGAGCTTGTTGTACAACGTCTTCAAGACGATCCCCAGTTCCGTCGCCGCGGCTACCTTGTTGCCTTGATGCTTGTCGAGCACGCGCAGTATGTGTTCCTTCTCGACTTCCTTGAGCGTCCGCGGTTGCAGCGGCAGAACCTTCGGCGCCGTTTCGGGTGTTGGAAAGCTGATCGTTGCGGGCTCGGCGTGCAGCAAGTGGTAGGGCAAATGCTCCGGCGTGATCGGTCCACCACCGGCCAGGATGTAGGCGCGTTCCATGACATTGGCCAGTTCGCGAACATTGCCAGGCCACTGGTACTCAAGTAGCGCGTCAATCGCTTCCGGCGTGAGCATGTTCGCGACTTGATCCAGTGGGCGATGAGCGGAACGCGCAAGCAGATGGCGCGCCAGTTCCGGCAAATCCGGCCGGCGTTCGCGCAACGCGGGCAGGCGAATCTCGAACGTATTGACGCGGAACCACAGGTCCTCGCGGAACTCATCCTCCTTGATCATCTCGCGCAGATCGCGATTCGTGGCGCAGATCACGCGAACGTTGACGCGGAACGGTTCCGTGTCGCCGACGCGGCGAATCTCGCCTGATTCAAGGAAACGCAGCAGCTTGACCTGGATGTTCTTGTTGAGTTCGCCAACTTCGTCGAGAAACAATGTACCGCCGTTGGCGACTTCGAAAAGGCCCTTGTGATCGCGCTCGGCGCCGGTGAAGGCGCCCTTGCGATGGCCGAACAGCTCGCTTTCGACGAGGTTTTCCGATAACGCTCCGCAATTGACGGGCACGAACACCTGATCGGCGCGCTTGCTCTGTTGGAAGATCGTGCGGGCGGCCAGTTCCTTGCCCGTGCCGGTTTCGCCGAGGATCATGCACGTCGAATCGGTCGGAGCGATGGTCGCGATCAGGCGATGCACGCTCGCCATCAGCGGCGCCTTGCCGATCATGACGCTTGGTCCTTCAGCTGCCTGGACGCGCGTTTGCAAGGCGATGTTCTTGTGCTTGAGTTCACGCTTCTCGACGGCCTTGCGCAGGATGGTTTCAATTTGCGCCATCTTGCATGGCTTGGTGATGTAGTCGAACGCGCCGAGCCGAACCGCATCGATGGCGGTTTCGATGCTGGCGTGGCCGGTCATGATGATGACTTCAGTGTGCGGCGAGATTTGCTTGATTTGCTCCAGCACCTCGATGCCGTTGAGGCCGGGCATGCGCAGATCGAGGATGGCGGCGTCGAACACGCTTTTCTCGAGCGACTTGATGGCCGACTTGCCGTCGGGGCAAACCGTGACCTCATGGCCAAGCCGGGGCAGCTCGGATCGCATGACCTCCTGCAGCGAACGTTCATCGTCCGCGAACAGGATGCGTAAAGGTTGGTGCGACGCCAAAGCCTTCCTCCTTTTGCCTCGTCCGCCGGGGTCGATCCGTGACCCTCGGTAGTCTGTTCCGTCTCGTCGATGTGCAGTCGAGCGTGGCGTGTGGTTCCGAGATACGATAGGTAGGAAATAATTACAAGAGCAACCTGCCGCTTGCGGCTTCGCGCTCGCGCGGCGCCATGCGAGCGCGAAGCCGCAAGCGGCTAGGCCGCCTTGGCGTTGCGTTTGGCGGTGCTGAGCTTGAGGAATTCCTCGACCGGGTCTTGTACATCTTGCCCGGTTTCCAGGAGATTGGCGGGCGGCTGGATCGGCAGGCGAATCTTGAAGGTGCTGCCCTTGCCGGTACCGTCGCTTGACGCTTCGATTTCGCCGCCATGCGACGCGATGATGCGATGGCTGATCGACAGGCCCAGGCCGGTGCCCTTGCCGGTGCGGCTGCGCGTGAAAAACGGTTCGAAGATGTTCTCCAGCACCTCCGGCGTCATGCCGCAGCCGGTGTCGGTGAAGATCGATTCGATGTGCCCGTCGCGAACGCATTGCTTGATGGTGAGCGTGCCTGCCTCGTCCATGCTTTCGAGGGCGTTGACGACGAGGTTAAGGAAGACTTGCTTGATTTCCTGAGCGTTGACCCAGGCACGCATCGGCGCCGTCTCGGCAAAGTCGATGCGGCGGCCCTTGCAATTCTGAAGATGCTTGACCATGTCAATGACGCTCTGCGCGACTTCGACGAGATCAGCCTCCTCTCGCGAACGCTCGCCGCCGCGGCTGAACGCCAACAGCTTTTGCGTGATCTCCTTGCAGCGGAAGGCTTCTTCCTGGATCATCTTGAGGTATTTGGCGATGGTGGCGCATTCGTCGCTGTCGAGGGACGACTGCTTGAGCAAATCCTCGAGCCGGCTTTCGAGCGCCTCGCTGCAAAACGCGATGCTGGCGAGGGGATTGTTGATCTCGTGCGCCACGCCGGCCGCGAGAAAACCGACGCCGGCTAATCGCTCCGAACGCACCAGCTGCCGGCTGCGTTCGTTGACTTGCTGCGCCAAATTCTCGTACATGGCGCTCAGCTTATCGGTCATCTCGTTGTACGCTTTCGCCAGATCTTCGATTTCGTCGCCGGAATTGATGTGAATGCGATGCTGGAAATCGCCGCGCGCCACTCGGCTCACGCCCAACTCCAGGTCGCGAATCGGCTGCGCGACCCAGCGATAGAAGAAGCGCAACAGGCTCGTCATCACGAGCACGGCGGCGACGCCGGTGATGCACAAAAGCCAAATGCTCTTTTGCGCGTCGCCGCGAGTATTGTGCACCATTTTTGCAATGTCATCGCCGATGGTGGCGATCAGGTCGCGACAATGCCAATCGAGGCGGTCGATGGCTTTTTGAATTTCGCTGTTGGCACTCAATGGGTCATTATTGCGTCGGACACTGGGACTCGACACTTCCTTTTCGATTGCCAAGTCCAGATCGCGAAGGTCTTTTCGCAAGTCACCGACGAAACCAAGCGCCTCCTTGCCGTCATTCGGTGCTCGGCCGCGCGCGATCGTTTCTTCCAATACCTCAGCATACTTGTTGATGGCCGACTCAATTTTCGGAATTTGCGTCTTGATGTGGCGAGCTATCTGTGCGCGATCTGGCGCATCGGTGAGCGGCCGGATCTTGTTCTGGATCTCGACGGCGGCGTCCTGTTCTTCGAGTTTGCGGTCGCACGTGCCCATGGCGGCGCGGTAGGACGCGAGCCCGTGCAGGGTTCCGCCCAAGAGCAGCGCCATGATCACCGTCACCAGACTCATGCCGAGCACGAGCTTGTGGCGGATTCGCCAGGTGCAGGCCACGCACTGACCTCCTTGTCCGCGGCCGGTATGCAATAAGAGAAGCGGCGGGACTCTACCAGAAGAAGGCTGGGATTTGGAGAGCAGTTTCTCAACGATTTATCGCAAACATTGGCGTCTAAAACGCCGTGCGCCCCATTGCCCGTTAAAGAATGTTAAAATAGGCAAGTTCCGCGCGGAACGGTTTGCCGACTGCCAGTTTGGCATACCTTTGGCGCGACGAATAGCGCAAAAAACGCAAGGAATTGAACAATATTCGTCGCGCAAAAAGCAGGGGGGGTGTCTGTATGTGTGCGCGACGAATCCGTACCTTGTGTCAATTGGACATCAAGCCTTGCTCCAAATGCGCTTGCGGCGACGGGTTTATCCATTCGCCGCAAGCGTTTGGTGTGCACGACTCATCGGCAGCCCGGCAAATCGCATCGCCCCGGCGCATACGGCTCAAGCTGCGGAGCCAGCCAGCGGAACACCGACGGCATCATCTTCATCGCCGTCAAGCCGTCGTGATGGCCGTCCGGCTCGAACGCGACCGCGACGCCGATGCCCTTGAATTTCGCCCAGTAAAGGAAGCTTTCCACCTGGGCATCGATGTTGAATTCATCGCGGCCCGCGTAGCCGACGAACATCGACAGGTCGCCGTTCTTCAGGCCGGTCTTGAGTGCCAGTTCGATTGGATTGTTGGCGGCGATGTTGATGAGCGCCTCGTCGCCGTCGCCGAACACGGGCTGCACGATGGGGCCCATGCGAAGCTTGACGACGCCGTGGTAGTTCGCGATGATCTCATGCGGATTGTCGAAACCGGAGCGCCAGCCCCAGCGGCGCGGGTCGAACTTGGCGCGCGGATTGCCGTCCACGTCGGCCCAGCGCAGGTTGAGCGGCGGATGAATGCCGATGACGATGCCGAACGCGTCGCGATGGCGAAGGCCGAGATTGAACGCGGCGAACCCGCCCATGGAGATGCCGGCGAGCACGTGGGCGTTGCGTTCGGCGCGAATCGGATAACGCGAGCAGACGAAATCCCAAACGTCGTTTAGCACGTAATCCTCGTACGGCCCGGCGTTCGAGTTGAGAAAGAAGCTGCCCGGTTGGGCGAGGCAGCCCTTGCCATCGAGCGAGCCGTCGGCCGCGACAATGATCACCGGCGGCAGCTTGCCGCTCGCGATGGCGTCGTCCACCGTTGGCACCAGACGCATGAAGCTGCGTTCGTCCATCGCGAATGGATGGAAGAAGAACACCACCGGATACTGCTCGGCCTTGCTGTATCCCGGCGGCAGGTAGATGTATACGTCACGCCATTGATGCAGCGACCGCGACCAGATGCGATGATCACGGCCATGGTTGTGTGTATGATCGACGATGCGGCCCTTGATGCGGCGGCCGAGGCGGATGATGTCGAATTCATCCTCCCCCTTCGATTTCGGCGGCTCCTGGCTTTGCACGGCGACCAGCGAGACGCCGATCAGAATCAATGCTGCCGCAAACAATCGCGACGTGAGTTTCATGAGCTTTCCTCAAGCGGATGGGAAAGAGTTCCGGTCTTTCGTATTGGGCGGAGATTGACGATTCTCCTAGAAATGCATCGGCATGCGAAGGCAACGGAATGCGTGAGCAATGCACAAAACCGGCAAGATCGACCCAGGTTGTGGGAAACTTTGACGGTTTGGATGGGTCCTTTCGCCTTTCAATCCAGATTCACTAATCGCCGCAGATTGCGAGGTCTATCATGAGCGAACTGGCGAAAAAGAAATGCGTTCCATGTGAACAGGGAGTGCCCGCTTTGGCGCAGGATCAAGTCAAACGTCTGCTAACCGACGTGCCGGCCTGGCAGCTGACGGCGGACGGCAAGAGGATTCGTCGGGAGTGGCGCGTCAAGGATTTCGTCGAGGCAATCGCGTTTTTCCAACGGATCGCCGACATCGCGGAGGCGGAGGATCATCATCCAGATTTGCACGTGGTCGGCTATCGCAATGTGAGCGTGGAAATCTGGACGCACGCGGTCGGCGGCCTGACGGAGAACGATTTCATCCTGGCGGCGAAGATCGATGTTGTGCCAGTGGCGTTGAAAACCTGATTGCTTGCGTTTAGCGCTCGCATGGCGCCGTGCGAGCGCTAAACGTAAACCTCGTTGAATTGCCCTTCCCCGCTTTGCCCATTCTCGATTATCCTGATGGAAAACACGGAGGAATTCTGCCATGACCGTTCAAATCGGCAACATCACCTGCGGCCAGGATCAGCCGCTCGCGTGGATCGCGGGGCCGTGCGTCATTGAATCGCATGATTTGACGCTGTGGATCGCGGAACGCCTGGCGGAGATGTCCGATCAACTCAATGTACCACTGATATTCAAAGCTTCATTCGACAAGGCAAATCGCACCTCCGGCAAATCCTTCCGCGGCCCCGGCCTCGACGACGGCCTGAAAACGCTGGACACCGTTCGTCGCCGCACCGGCTTGCCCGTGACGACGGACATTCACGAATGCTGGCACGCCGAGCCCGCGGGCCAGGTGTGTGACATCTTGCAAATCCCCGCGTTTCTCGCCCGCCAGACCGATCTGATTCAAGCGGCGGGACGCACCGGCAAGGTCGTCAATGTCAAGAAGGGCCAGTTCATGGCGCCGTGGGACATGAAGAACGTCGTCACCAAGATGCACGAAGTCGGCAACCATCAATTGTTGCTGACCGAACGCGGTTCGACGTTCGGCTACGGCCAGCTCGTCAATGACATGCGTGCGATTCCGATGATGCAGGAATTCGGCTGCCCGGTGATCTTTGACGCGACTCACAGCGTACAGAAACCGGCGGGCAAGGGAGATCGCTCCGACGGCGAACGACGCATGGTGCCGTTCCTGGCGCGGGCGGCCGTCGCGTGCGGCTGCGACGGCGTCTTCATCGAAACACATCCGCGGCCGGACGAGGCGTTGAGCGATGGGCCGAATATGATTGCTCTGGATGATTTGCCCGCATTGATCGCGTGTTGTTTGCGGCTACGTGAGGCGTTGACGGAAACGCTGCCAATTCACGACCGAAGTTCGCTTGCGGTTTAGCGCTCGTGCGCTGATGCGCGAAACCGCAAGCGATCGGGATGCTTCAAATACAAAATACATCATGAAACCTACCGCATTGAGATTCGTCGCCATCGCTGTGTTTGGCTTGTTTTTGGGCTCGATCGTGATTGGTTGCCGATCGGATCCGATCCAGAAAACAAAAGATGTCAAGGTGGAAAACAAAGCCGATCCCTTTCGCGGCGTCCACGAAGCATTTCGCTACAACGCCGGCACCAGCGATGACTGGACGCGCTTCCGCGAAGGGCTCAAGCTCATCGAGAGTTACTTCTCCAGGGCAGATGTCGTCAATCGACTGACCTTAACGGCCGACGAGCGCAAGTTCTTGCAAGGCGAGGCCAATCTATCGAACGCGGAATTCACCCAGATCGAGCCGGCGGCGTTTCAGCTCGCGGACGCACATTACCTCGATGAGTGCTATCTCCTGCACGATGCATTCGTCAAGCTCGAAGAACGTAATACCAAGCCCATTCAGCAGGCCAATCTTTGCTTCAACTGGGTGGTCCGCAATGTCATGCTGCACGAGCAGGTCGATGACTGGATGCCGCCCGCGTTCGCCCTCCGGCGCGGCTACGGCGGATCGATGGAACGATCGCTCGTGTTCCTTTCACTCCTTAGACAAGCGCGGCTCGAAGGCTGTCTCGTCGTGGTCCCGGACGCGGAGCCGAAGCAGCTGCTAGTCGGCGTTCTGGAGCCGAAAACGACGAACTTGCGTCTGTTCGATCCCCGGCTCGGCTTGCCGGTCATGAGCAAGGACGGCACGAGCATCGCGACATTGCAGGAGGTTGTCGCGGACCCGGCGCTGCTGGCGCCTTCAGGGATCTCCGCGGAGCAGGCCAAAAAGTTGGAGACATGGCTCGCGTGTCCGTTGTTTGCGCTGGCGCCGCGCATGCGCGAATTGCAGGACAAGTTAAGCGCCGAGCGCTTGACGTTGCACTTGAATGCGCCGGCCTTGTTCGATGACGTCAAGAAGGCAAGCCCGCTACCCGTCAAAGTGTGGAATCCGCCGCTCACGGCGAAAGTGGCGGCCAACTCGCCGACGCGGTGCCTGTGGACGTTCCTGCCCAAGCGAGAAGGCGGCGTGGACAATGGCAATCGGTTCTTGGACTACAATCGCAGCCTGATGCCGCTTGCGAGGATCATCGTCAACCTCGAAGCAATCAACATCATCCAGAGGGACATGCCGCGTCTCGCCTGGATCACGTTAATCGAAGCCTACCACAAGGACTTGTTCAACAAATACGACGCGCAGCCGCGCGAAATGATGCTGCGTGGGTTGCGCGATCCAATGGTTCGCCGGCAGCATCGCATGGAGCTTTTTGTCGATGTCGGCCTCGCCGGGCTTGACAAAAATGCCGCGTTCGAGGCCAAGGAAGTGCGGCCGTGGGTGGAACTGGTCAAAAACGTTTACGCGAACCTGGACGATGACCCGAAAAAAAACGCCGACAATAAGAAACTGCTCGCCGCGGTCTGGGGCCAGGATCCGTTCTTCGGCTATCTCCTCGAAGTGGACAAGGACGATTTCAATCGGCAAAACAAGAACGAGAAGGCGAATGTGCTGACGAAAATTTTGGCCGTGAGTTCGCGCGATTATTTTGTCGCCGAGTTGCCGCGCATGGAGGCGGCCGCCAATCATGAAGTGGCCATGCGCTATCAGGCTCGGGTGGACGCAGTCGCCAAGCCGAGCGATTATGCGCGGAAGGACGCCGACGAGGCCTGGTCGGTCGCCAAAACTTCGTGGTCGAACAATTATTTCCAGAAGATTCCGCCGCTGCAGAACAAGGTGGATCAAGCGTTGTCGCAGCTTCAGCGAAACGCCGCCGCGGGACGTGCGATCGACATTCGCCTCAGCCTGCTCGAGGATTTGCACCTGGATCTGCAAAAGTACTTCAACGCCCGGCTACGACTCGGCGAATGTCTCTCCTACACCGAGGCCAAAGGCGCCCAGGCCGCGGCGCGCTTTCATGAAGAAACCAAGAACGAGATCGAAGCGCTGGAACGCCAAGGCCCGTTGAAGGCGGAGATCGCCGATCTGAGCCAGGCGTTGTCGCAAGCCCCCGAGCCGGTGCGCATCTACGTGCAGCGCCGCCTGGACCTGCTCGCCCGCGATTGGAGCGACGGCGGCAACTATTATTGGACGAAAAAGCACATCGACCGCATAATTGCGAAATAAACAAAGTAGTCATCACGCTCCGCGTGATGTCGCTCGGCATAGCGCCAGACGGTTTTGCTCCTCGTTTGGATACTGCCGAACATCATCACGCGGAGCGTGATGACTACATTGGCCAAAGCCACCTCATTTCTAATGATTCGACGCATGTGCAACGATTGACATTCATTCACCTTCAGGTAGGATAATTTCGTCCGCCATCCCGCCTCGAATTTCGCGTCGGAGTTCCTCCCATCATGACTCATGGATTCGAAAACGGCCAAGAAAATCGCCGTTCGTTTCTCTCGTTCGCCATTTACGGCATGGGCGCCATTTTCTCCGCGATTCTCGGCGTCCCGGTACTGTGCTACTTCATCGATCCGCGCCATCGCAAAGTGCCGGAAAGCACCAAGAAACTGGTGGACGGCGTCAAGCTCGACGAACTGCAACTCGACGTCCCCATGCAAGGCGTCGTGCGCGATCGGCGCATGGACGGCTGGACGCTTTATCCCAATGACGTCATCGGTCGCGTCTGGGTCGTGCGCATGGGGGAACGCCCCGCCGAACTGACAAGCCGAGCAGCGGCGATCGCTTTCAATCGAGACGACGATGTCAGGAAACGAAATTACTTGATGGTCTTCACGACAATCTGCCCGCACCTCGGCTGTTCCGTCAATGTCGGCGGTCCGGGCTTCGCTTGCCCGTGCCATGCGGCGACATTCAATCTCAACGGAACACGAGCCGACGAAGGCAATCCCGCCCAGCGCGGCATGGATATCCTCGAATGGGAAATCGACGTCGATGATCCCGACCTCAATCGCATCAAAGTCAAATTCCAAAAATACCAGGCGAATGAAGCCATGAAGATTCCCATCGGCGGCGGGCCCGAAGAGACGCCGAACCCCTGATCGCTCCCGCTGGACGCACCGTAATTCCTAAGGATGACCTTATGCTCGGATGGTTGGATCATCGCGCCGGCATCAAGAAACTCGTCGGCGCCATGCTGCTCGAAGGCGTGCCGGGCGGCGCGAAGTGGCGCTACGTCTGGGGAAGCTGTCTCGCCTTCGTCTTCAGCATCCAGGTTGTCACCGGCGTCATGCTGATGACCGCGTACAGCCCGAGCGAATCGCAGGCGTGGGCGAGCGTTCACTTCATCCAGTACAAGATGGACTTCGGCTGGCTCATCCGCGGCTTGCACCATTTCGGTTCGCAGACCATGATGGTGCTCATCGCCTTGCACATGCTGCAAGTCGTCATCGCCGGCGCGCATTTAGCGCCGCGCGAACTCAACTGGTGGCTCGGCATCGGCCTGTTGAGCGTCACGCTCGGCCTCAGCTTGACGGGCTACCTGCTGCCGTGGGACCAAAAGGGCTACTGGGCGACCGATGTGGCGACCAACATCGCCGGCTCGTTGCCATGGTTCGGCACCGAGGTGAAGCAGCAAGCGGTCGCCGGCGCCGATTCGGGCAATCACACGCTCACGCGCTTTTATGGCTTGCACGTCGCGATCTTGCCGGGCGCGTTGATTTTGCTCCTGATCGCCCACATCGCGATTTTCCGCCGACATGGCGTTACTTCAAGTGAGAACGTCGAAGGGCTCGTGACGGCGCCGGAAAACGAGCACGCGCCGAACACGGAGCCGTTCTGGCCGCGCCAGGCGTTTTACGACATGATGGCGTGCATGGTCGTCTTCGCGCTCATGCTGGGCGCGGTGCTGTACGGCTTCGCGCATCCGGTGGAGCGTCCGAACGGCGAGGAGCCGGGCCTTTACGATCGCATCGCTCGCTGGGGCATGGAAGGCAAAGGCGCCGAACTCGACGCCGCCGCCGACCGCGAAACACCGGGCTATCCCGCGCGGCCGGAGTGGTATTTCCTGTTCCTGTTTCAACTTCTGAAGTACTTCCCCGGCGACTACGCCATCTACGGCACCGTGATCATTCCCAATGGCGTGATGCTGGTGCTCTTCTTGCTGCCGCTCTTCGGCATCGGACCGTTGCGCACGATCGGGCGAATTGTCGGCACCCTGTTCGTGCTCGCACTTTTCTGCGGCGTCGGTTTCTTGACGCTCAAGGCGCTCGACGACGACCGGCCCGACGGCGTCTTGTGGGGAGTTTTGAAGCCGTATGGCAACGTGGAGACGCCGGAGAAAGCGAAGGAGAAAGCGGAAGGCTTCCAAAAGAATGTCCATCACGCCGAAGAACTGGCTCGGCGCGCGTGCCAACTTGCGATGGATGGCGTGCCAGTCGATGGCGGGCACTTCCTCATTCGCAACGACCCGTTCATCAACGGGCAAAAGCAGTTCCAGACGAAGTGCGCCGCGTGCCACAGCTTTACGGCCCAGGATTGGGACAAGGACGCAAAGGGCCATTTCAAGTTTAAGAGCATGACCGACGGCAAATCCGCCAGCGACCTTGGCGCATTCGGAACCGCCGAGTGGATTCGCGGGTTACTCAATAATCCGATGGACGCAAAGTTCTTTGGTCTTGTCAAACGCGATAAGGTCGACGCCGAAAACAAGCCGGTCCTCGATGAAAAAGGAAAAGTCGAAAAGGAGCCTGGTCTGACAATGATGCATGGCTGGCGCGAACGGATTAACAAGGCGCGCAAAGCGGGCAAGATCGACGCCAAGGAGCAAGACAAGGATTTCGACCGGATCGCCGCGTTGCTGCAATTGAACGCGCGCACGCCGCGATCGGACCGTGAGAAGAAGAACGAAAACATTGACATAATCGAGGCCGGGCAAAAGGCATTCTTGAATGACGACGTCAACAAATGTTCGACGTGTCATCTTCTCGAAATTCGCATGGAAAAGGGAAAATGGGCCAAGGAAGGCGATATTACCGGACCCGACTTGACCGACTGGGGCTCGGCGGATTGGATTCGCGGCATGATCATGCGCCCTGGCCATGTGAGCCGTTACCGCGACCGCAATCTCATGCCGGCATTTCGCAACAAGGAAGGTCCGGGCAGTGAGATTCTGTTTGATGAATTCCGCGAAGCCAATAAGGACGTATCGATCATTGAATTGTCGGACATCGAGCGTGAAATGATCATAAGATGGATACTGCGGGACTACCGCCCCGTTTTCGGCGGCGCCCCGATTGCGAAGTGATTTGGTCGGGATCCTGAAGGGACAGGGCTCGAATTTGTTTTCCTCGATAGGAGAAAATCCATGATGCAGGTTCGCGTTTGGCTCGCCGGGGTATTGTTCGTGGCGGCGTTCGGAGTGGTTAGCGCCGCCAGTTATTCATTCGTGCTGGGGGATACCCCGGAGCAGGCGGCCGTCAAGATGGTCGCCGACGCGGTCAAGTCGGGCAAGGCCGACGTAATCAAGAAAGCCGTTGCGGACGCGGACAAGAAATTCGCCGACCCGTCCGAACTCATGCACATGTACCGCCCCCGCAACAAGGCCGGCATGGGCTGGGGCCCCAACGCCGGCAAGAACCCGGCGGCCGACGGCCTGGAGAAAAAGATCCAGGAGTTCGCCAAGGGCGTGCCGCCAAATATCGCGAACGACGTGGCGAACAATGTCGAGGCCGGCCGCTGGATGACGGCGCTTGCCGAGTTGACGCTGGCCAAGGTGCCGGCCAAGAACATGGGCGGCGGCAAGACCATCAAGGCGTGGACCGACTGGTCCAATGAACTGAAGGAAACCAGCGTCGCCTTCACGAAGGCCGCCGAAGCCAAGAACGGCGCCAACATGGCCAAGGCCGCGAGCAAGATGAACTCGCTCTGCATCAACTGCCATTCCAAGTTCAAGGAATAACTGACTTGCGTCCGAGCCTGAAGCGTAAGCGAAGAGGTTCAACTTCGCTCACGCTTCAGGCTCGGATTGTTTTTGCAAGAACTCAAGCGCGCTCGCCGCGACGTTGACCGCGTCATGACTGTGCCGGCTCAATTCGACGTGGACGCCGCCTTGATAGCCGGCTTCACGCAATGCCGCGAAGATCGGCGGAAAATTCATTTCGCCCTCGCCAAACATCAAGTGATCGTGCACACCGCGGCGCATGTCTTCGACGTGCACATTCCATAGCCAATCCTTCCAGCGCTGGATGTGCTCCGCGATCGGCAATTCTCCCTGACAATGCAAATGGCCAACATCGAGCGTCAGGCCGAAGTTCGGACGATTGACGCGTTCGTGCAGCGTCGCGTATTTAGCCATGGTGTCGATGAACATGCCCGGCTCCGGCTCGAACGCCAGACGCACGTTGCGCCTTGCCGCGTCATCGCAAAGCTGTCGGCAGCCATTGACGAGGCGTTTCCAGTGGTCTTCGTCAGGCGCCGATTCCTCGGGCGTGCCGGACCAGAAGCTGACGGCGTCGGCGTTGAGTTCATGGGCAATTTCGTTGGAGCGGCGCAAGAAATCGAGTCGGCGTTCGCGTTCCTCGGGCGATTCACTCAATAGCGTCGGTTGATGCTTTCGTCGCGCATCGAGCAGGAAACGTGCGCCCGTTTCGATGACGCAGGTCATGCGAAAGCGGCCGAGTTGATCGCGAATGCGTTCACATTGCCGGGGCCAGTTGACGTCGAACGGATTGAGCGCGTTTTGATCGAGCGTGATGGCGACGCTTCGGTAACCGAGCTCCGCCAGGATCGCGACGGCGTCTTCCAGGCGATGATGGGCGAAGCCGTTGGTGTTGTAGCCGAGTTTCATTAGAGTAGTCGTCACGCTCCGCGTGACGAAATCCTCACGCGGAGCGTGAGGAGTACGTTAGGGGCATTAGAGTAGTCGTCACGCTCCGCGTGACGAATTCCTCACGCGGAGCGTGAGGAGTACATTAGGGAACCGCCTCAACGTAAGCAATTTCCGGGACGTGTTTGCGCAGCTCTTCCTCGATGCCGTTGACGACGTGCATGATCGAACTGGGACAGTTGCCGCACACGCCGTTGAGGCGGATGCGGGCGACGTTGTCCGTAATGTCGAGCACTTCCAGGAGCGTGCCGTCCATGTCGAGAGCGGGGCCGACGTGAGTTGCGAGGGCCTGGACAACGCGTGTTTTCAGTTCATCTGCCACGGGAGAACTCCGGTCCAATCGCTTGCGGTTTGGCGCTCGCGTGACGTCACGCGAGCGCTAAACGACAAGCAGCGGGTTCATTCTAACACAAACGCCATCGCTCATCATCCGTCGGCGCGGCGCGTTTCTCCTCCTTGAGTTTGAGGAGGCCCGCCCACACCTGCGCTTGCGCAAATCGCATCAATGCCTCCGGCGTGCCGCGATAAAGTCGCGCTGTCAAATCATCGATGCCGGCCGGCCCGTCGGCGAGCGCATCGAGTAATTGTTGTTCACGCTTGGCGCGATGGGCTATCGCGTCATCGATCACCTGCCGCGGCCTCGCACTGACGTTGCCGTGAGCGGGCAGCAGCATTCGGCTCGGCAGTTCGAGCAGGCGGCGAAGGGATTGTAGATAATCGGCAAGGTCACCGTCGGGTGGCGCAATCACGATTGATGTGACGGTCGAAACCATGTCGCCGACGAAAAGCAAGCGATAGAACGGCTCGAATAAAACAATGTGCCCGGACGCGTGCCCGGGCGTGTGCAACACGTCCAAGTGCCACGCCCGACCGTCGGCCGGACAGGGGCCAAGATCGATGCGATCGCCCTCATCGAGATGCCGATCGATCGCAATGCGGCCGGCGAGTTTCTGTGCCGTGATGGGATGAGCCCAGATCGGACAACGGTAACGCTGCGCACACGCGTTGGCGGCGCCAATGTGATCGGCGTGATGATGCGTGAGAATGACGGCCGTGAGCGCTTGTCCATCGAGCAGTCTGAACAGGCGCTGCTGTTCGTCGGCGTCGTCGGCGCCCGGGTCGATGACGTAACGCGGTCCGTTGCCGACGATGTACGCATTCGTATGCGTGCTCGGCGGCAACGCGACGGTTTTGAGCGGCACCATGCGCACGCATGGCGCGAAATAGATCGGGTGCTCCGCGCCGCTCGACAAATGCGCGAAAAGCGGGCCCAGCAAGCGCGGCGCATGATCCACCGGATGCGCGCCCAGATTCTCCAGCGACATCACGCTCGGCGGCGTCAATAACGCGTCGCCGCGCAGCCAGCGCTGCAGCATTTCGTGCACGTCCACCCATTCGCCGTGTTCGAGTTCGCCGGACCAGACGCTCGGTTCCTGGCCGGCGGGCAAATGCGCTTCAAAGAACGTCGTCGCGAATCGCACTGGCGCGAATGCGGGCGTCGTGATTTCGCCGATCAAGCGAAAGTCATCGGCGACTACTTCGAGTCGGCGATCGCTGAGGAACTGCTCAAAGGAAAGTTGTTCGTCGAGCAGGAGTTGCCGTGCTTGGGAAAACTCGTTGTCGATGATTGGAAACTGCTCGTCGATTTGACGCGCGATGAGGACGCCGGTTTCCTCGAAGAGTTCGCGACATGCAGCAAGTCGGCACGAATCGGCATGACCAATTCTGCCCGCTTCGAGTTCGGTGAGTTTGCCGCCGGGGAATGCCCAGAAGCCGCCGAAGAATCGTAGTTGTTGGCTGCGCAGGATGGCGAACACTTCGCGCGAGCCGGGGCCGCGCGACAACAATACGCTGGCGGCAGGCGTGATGACGCTCACGACTTCTTCTCGGCTTTGGCGTCGGGTTCCGCGGCGGGCGGCGAAGCGTTGAGCCCATTTTCGACGGCTTCCAGCAACCGCTCCATCGCGAACGGCTTGCGGATGTAATCGATGACGCCGAGATATTCGGCATACGCCTTGTGCCGGCTGCCTTCGTTGGCCGTGATCATGATGATCGGCGGCGCGTCTTTCTTGTCGCGGAAGTGTTCGAGGACGGGGTAGCCGCCTTTTCGCGGCATCATCATATCGAGGATGACGAGATCGGGCCGTTGCTGATAGATGAGTTG
>DAIOGM010000031.1:0-10183 GCA_036745215.1 Gemmataceae bacterium | reverse complement strand
TGGCCTTGCTGGCCGTCGCGGGCCTGAATTACTTTGTGCCCCTGCGATTCGAGGACGGCGCGGATGCCGTCGGACAGTTCGTAGTCGTCGTCCACGATCAGGATGAGTTTCTGGTCGGCCATGCGTTCCCTCCAATTGGACGAGCGGGCGGCTTCCTTCAAATTAGCAGGCAAACGTGCTCGCTACAAGTGGGCAAATGAACCACGTTCATCGGATGAGGCCAGCACGAAGTTGGCTGGCCAAATCGAAACAATGTAGTCATCACGCTCCGCGTGATGGAGTTTGGGCGTGTCCCAAATTCGTTTAAGTTCCTTTAGGTGAGGTAGCCAAACTCCATCACGCGGAGCGTGATGACTACATTGTCGCTCACTCCATGGTTTGCAATAGCTCATTCATCTCACCGGCCGCATGAAGGTCGCCCTTCTTCTCGGCGATCGGAATGCCGCGCAACAAAATCGCACGAGCCTCGGCGACGCGGTCCAATCGTTGCAGGGCACGGCCCGCTTGATGATACGCGGGCGGATAATCCGGCGCGATCGCGATCAATTCCTGAAAGCAACGCACGGCGCCCGCATCGTCGCCGGCGCTGACGTGTTCCATCGCCAGCATGTAATGAAGCTCCGCGTCGTTCGGATCTTCGGCGAGCATCGCTTCGATTTGCTGGCGGCGCGTCGGTGCGGTCATGGCATCCTCGAAATAGCGATACGAGGCAAACGGGTCCGGTTGTGACGGCGGCGCCGTCGTTGGCATTGTAACAGAATCGGCACAATCGTCAGCGTTTCACCGCTTTGCCATGTTCACTGGACGCGAAGGTTCGTCGCCATTGCTTCCCCGTGCGCGCCGACGCAACGGAGACGACGAAACTGTGGTGCGAAGGTTTAGGCAATTTGGCGGCGATGTCGAAAGCATAGTTAGAAATCAACTTAACGAAATGCCCTGAAATGCGATTGCGCCGAACCAGGCCCTTTGTCGGCCTGTTTTTTTGACCCAGCCAACTTGCCGCGGAAGCCACGACTTGAGGACATCATGAGTTTGCGCCGCCGATGCTTCATTGCCTTGGGGTTGTTGTCGTTTTTGGCGACCCTGTACGCGATTCACGCCCAGGAATCCGGCAACGGACCGCCACTGTTAACGAGCGAGTCTCGGCCCAAGGACGGCCAGCAATTAACACGCACCGGCGCCCGGCGAACCCTCGTGGTTACGGCCATTGACCGCGTCAAGAATGCGGTCGTCAATATTCACAGCGAGCGCGGCGTCGCGGCCAGTTCGCACGATGCTTTCGCCATGCCGGCCGCCCCCAAAGCGATGAACGGCATGGGCACCGGCATCATCATCGATCCGCGTGGCTATATCGTCACCAATCAACACGTGGTCGATGACGTGACGTCGTTGCGCATCCGCCTCGCCGACGGCACGTCGCAAAACGCGACCGTCATCGCACGCCATCCGGAACTCGATCTGGCGATCATCAAGATCGAGCCCAGTTCACCGTTGCCAATCATGCCGATCGGCACGGCCCAGGATCTGATGGTTGGCGAAACCGTCATCGCGTTGGGCAACGCCTACGGCTACGAACATACCGTGTCGGTCGGCATCGTCAGCGCGATCAAGCGCGATGTCAGCCTCAACAAGGACATGTCGTACAAATCGCTCATTCAAACCGACGCCTGCATCAACCCGGGCAACTCCGGCGGGCCGCTCGTCAATATCAACGGCGAACTCGTCGGCGTCAACGTCGCGATTCGGGCCGGCGCGCAAGGCATCGGCTTCGCGATCCCGGTCGATCACATGGTTCGATCCGTCAGCGAAATGCTCAAGGCACGCCGACGCTCGACGGCGTATGACGGCCTCGTGCACAAGGATGTGCTGCAACAATCGCAGGACGGCCTGGTGCGCAAGGTGATCGTCGATCGCGTCGAAGCCGGCAGCCCGGCGGAACTCGCGGGCTTGCAAGCGGGGGACGTGCTCACGAATGTGGGCGGCGTCAATGTGGAGACGGGGATCGATGTCGAACGCGGGCTGATGGATCGCAAGCCGGGACAAAGCCTGCAGGTCGTGGTGCAACGCCAGGATCAAGAAAAGCGTTTGCAATTCGTGGTGGCCGACCTGGTTTGGCAGAAGCTCGGCGTCCAGTTTACGCCGGTCGCCAGCGACGTCATCACCGCAGTTAACAAGCAATTGCACGGCGGGCTGGAAGTGACGGCGATCAATCAGAACGGCATGGCGGCCAAGTCGGGACTGCGCAAAGGCGACATCCTCGTCGGCTTGCACAACTGGGAGACGGTCAGCGTCGAGAACGTCAATTATGTTCTCAATCATCCCGACCTGGCGACGTTCCATCCGGTGCCATTCTTTATTCTCCGAGCGGGCCAGATTCGCAAGGGGCAATTGTCGATCACGCAATGAACAACCAAGTTTACGTTTAGCGTTCGCAGGGCCACGCGAGCGCTAAACGTAAACTACGACACATATCGCCCCGGATCAGACTTGCCAATCTCCGCGAACCCTTTCAATCGCAACAAGCACGCATCGCAACGGCCGCAACCCGCGCCATCAACCGTCGGATCATAACACGACGTCGTCAACGCGAAATCGACGCCGAGATCCAGTCCGCGCCGAATGATGTCGGCTTTCGTCATGCGAAGGAGTGGCGCGTGGATCTTGAACGCGCGCCCCTCGACGCCGGCTTTCGTCGCCAAATTAGCGAGCTTGGCAAACGCGTCAAGATACTCCGGCCGACAATCGGGATAGCCGGAGTAGTCGAGCGCGTTGACGCCGAGGAAGATGTCGCATGCGCCGAGCACTTCCGCCCATGCGAGCGCGAAGGAAAGAAAGATCGTATTGCGAGCTGGCACATACGTGATGGGAATGCCGTGGCTCATCTCATCAGCGGGCCGATCTTTGGGCACGGCGATGTCGCTCGTCAGCGCGGAGCCGCCGAACTGGCGCAGATCGATCGGTAACACCACATGCTCGGCGACGCGGCAGCGCTTCGCGATGTAACGCGCCGCCTCGATTTCGATGGCGTGACGCTGGCCGTATTGCATCGTCAAGGCATGGCAGGTGAAGCCATCGTGCTGCGCGATGGCTAGCGTCGTCGTGGAATCGAGGCCGCCGCTCAAAAGCACGACGGCTTTCGGGCCCGCGTTCATCGGATCATTCCTGGGGTGGGGGTGTCCAGACGCCGTCAGTTCCTATTGTATCGCGGCGTTGAAGCCGGAATGGCGAGTTGCGTTGAACCGAGCGGAGTCAAGCCGCGCAAACGCGGGTCCACGGAATTGCCATCGGATGAATTTCGCGGCCACAGGTGACTTTGAATCCAATCAACCACCGATCGCGACGAGCTGGAAGCAGGCGCGCTCGCGGAATGAGTATTCACCTTCTGCGCCGCCTCGCGCTCCATGGGTGAAAAAATCAACGACCCGGCGATCGGAAAAGTCGGCGAATGATTCGACGTTGGCTGCAATGAGGAAGTGTAAATCCAGCCCGTCGGCGTCACCACCGGCGCGGAAAGCGTCAGATGGCGGAATTCATTGGGGTAAAGGGCAACGCTCACCGTCAGGGCACGCTGGAGCGATTGACGGGCGGCCGCTCGCACGCGCTCGGACGTTTCGGAGGGCTTGCCGTCCGTTTCGTGCCCAAGCGCGGTGACCGTGAGGGCGTCGATGATCTTTCGCGTCGCTCCCTTGCAAGAACCGAGCGCGACGGCGGCCTCGTAGCGAACGCTTTCCACGCGGTCCGCGCGCAACGCGGCGATCAGGCCGGCTTCCGCGTCCGGATGATAATGACAATCAACGGTCGCCAGGTAGCGAACCGCCGCCTCGCGGGCCTTCGCTTGCGATTCGTCGATCTTGATCTTCACTGCCGTGATTTCCGCGGGAGAATATCCGCCGTCCGCCAGCATCCGCGCCAGGTCTTCGCGGGTGGGGATCGCCGGCGTTTCCGGTATCGATTGCGGCGGCAGCAATGCGGTGCGAATCGGCGCGAACATCGATCGCGCCAATTGGCCAAAGAGTGGACGCTGAATCGAGAACGAACCTTCGACGCTTTTGCCGTGCGGCTCGTCCAACGACGGCAACGTGGAAGGACGTGCCTGGCCATGCGCGAAATCGATCGGCGTCAGCACGATCATGCAGCACGCCAATAGTCGCCTGTCCAACATGCGCGAGTCCCCAAAGCGAAGGGAGACGGACTCGTCTCCCGTTCTTCTCTCGGCATGGTTGGCGCGTTAACTTGAGCAAAACCGGCACAACCGGCCATCCTTGCCCGCCTTACCTCAGATGAACCTGGCTGCGCGAATGACGAATCACGAATGACGAATGACGAAAGAAGCATTAATGTCGAATCCCAAACCAACGCTGGTTGCATTGATTCGGCATTCGGATTTCGTCATTCTTTCGTCATTCGTGCTTCGGCATTCGTCATTTCGGGTTTGTCTATCTGATTAGTTGGCCATTTCCTTGACATGAAGCGTGTATTTGCCAGTCGAGTCCGCGCCAAAGGTCGTGCAAATGATCGTGTAATCTCCCGTCTTGGCCGCGCGGTAAATGATGCGCGCAGAAGGAAAGCCGCCGCCGTCGTCGTCCGCGGCGACCTGCTGGCCTTGCGGGTCCTCCAGGCGAAGATAGGAATCGAAATCCTTGCTCATCATGTCGATCTGATAGGACTTTCCTTCGACCATTTTGAAGACGTAGGTTTTGCAATACGAGCCGGTGCGGACTTTGTCCTTGACGTCTCCGGTGGTCAAGGCATCGTTGACGACAACGTTTTCCGGCTTGTCCTTGTCCTTCTTCTCGCCGGCGCTGAGCCGCACTTGGGCGAGAACGATGCACGCGAGGATCAGCGGCATACTCAAGCGAAGCAGATACTTCATGATGAGCTCCTGGCGGCGAACGCTTTAACGCAGGGTCGACTAATCAGTCCTACTTGTCGTCGTTCTGCCGAATGGTGAGCGTGAATTCGCCGAGGTTGCCGCCGTCGGCGAAATAAGTGGTGATGATGCGATGCTTGCCGTTGGCATTTGCCTTGAACCGGATGCGAGCATTCAAGTTGCCGCCGTTGTCGTCGTCTTCGGCTACCAACTTGCCGTCGACGTCTTCAAGATAGAGATAGGTGTCGAAATTCATGCTCGTCATGTCGATCTGATAGGTTTTGCCGGCTTCCATATTGAACAGATATGATTTGTGTTTCTTGCCCTTGTAAAGCGGATCGTTGGCATCGAGCTTGGCCGTGGCGCCGCCGCTGCCCTTGTCGTTTTTCAACTCGATCGGCTTGCCGTCATTGGCGCCCTTGACGGCCGGCACGGTCGTGTCCTTGACGAGCAAGGTAAACTTGCCCGTGCTGCCGCCGCCGAGCGACATGGCGCAGATCGTGAAGTCGCCGGTGACGGTCGGCTTGTAGATGATGCGCGAGTTGAGCATGCCGCCGGAGTCGTCGTCCGCGGCGACTTGCGTGCCCTTGGGATCTTCGAGGCGCAGGAATGCGTCGAACGCCTTGCTGATCATGTCGATTTGATAGGTGCGACCCTGAGTCATCTTGTAGGTGTAAGTTTTGCAGTAACTTTGCGTGAGCACTTTGTCTTTCAGGTCCGCGTTGAGAAGCTCGGCCTCAATGGTGATATTGTCATTCTTTTCCGTTTTCTTTTCGCCGTCCTTGTCCTTCTTGTCGCCGGCGCGAAGTTGTGTTTGCATGCCAAACGCGGCAATGATGATCAAGGCCATGCCAATTCGAAGCAGCGCATTCATCGTGAATTCCTCGGGTTGGGGGTGGGGCGAACAAGTGACTCGAATCGAGATCAGTCCTTTTTGGGCTCTTCTTTCTTGACCTCGCCGCCGGTCTGGCGAATCGAAAAAGTGAACGCGCCAACGCTGGACCCGCCCAGGCTGGTGGCGACGACGCGATACTTGCCGGACGCGGTCGCCTTGTGCGTGATCCGCGAGTTGAGGCCCTCGCCGCCGTCGTCGTCTTGCGCGAGGACTTTACCGTCCGAATTCTCCAGATAGAGATAAGCGTCGAAACCCTTGAAGATGTGGTCGATTTGATAGGTCGCGTCTTTCTCCAGTTGAATGATGAATAACTTGTGGATCTTGCCCATGTATTTCGGATCGAGCTTGGTCAAGTTTCCCTGGTGCGTCGCGACGCCCTTTTCGATCTTTAACTCGATTGGCTTGCCTTCGTCGCCGGTCAATTCCTTGACGGTCAAGGTGAACTTGCCAACGGCGTTGACGTTGAGCGTTGTCGTGATGATCGTGTAATCTTCCGTCTTCGCCGGGCGATGGACGATCACCGCGGACTGATTGCCGAGGCGGTCGAAATCCGCGGCGACCTGCTTGCCGGCGGAATCTTCGAGGCGAAGATAGGGGCGGAAGTTTTGGCTTTGCAATTCGATTTGATAGGCCTTGTCTTTTTCCATCTTGAAGGTGAAGGTTTTGCAGAAGCCGTTGACGACGACCTTGTCTTTGAGATCAGCCTTGATCAACTCGCCGTTGACGACGATGTCGTCGGCCTTCTTGACCTTTTCCTTCTTGTCCTTTTCACCCGCGCCGACGCCGAGGCTGCCCAAGGCGACAGCAAACAGAACGGGAATGAGTAAATGCCGTTTCATGGCCTGCGCTCCTCGTGTTCAACGGGTGAAATCGGCCCAACAATTATTCGTGCGGAGTGGGCGATCATTGCGACATGTCGAAGAAAGTTTACACCGGCACGCATCGTTCAACAACCCCATTTTCCGTTCCTCACGAACCTGTCATGATTTCGGCGCGTCCGTTTGTCAAGGTTGGCGCGTTCTGATAGGATGCGCTTTGAGTTAACCATCTAATAATGAAGCGCGAAACCGCAAGCGTTGAACCATCATGCGCACGACCATTCGAATTGTCGCCGGGACCTTGCGTGGCCGCAAAGTCGCGTGCACCGTGACGCCCGAGCTAAGGCCGACGCCGCAGATGGTGCGCGAGGCATACTTCAGCATTCTTGGGAACGCGATTCCCGATCGCGAGTTTATCGATATCTTCGCGGGCACCGGCGTCGTGGGCATGGAGGCGCTCAGCCGCGGCGCGAAATCGGCGAACCTGATCGAACGCGACCCGCAGTTCGCCAAGGGCATCGAGACGCACCTGCGCGCTTTTGAGCTGACGCGGCGCGCGAGGCTTTATCGCACCGACGCGTATCGATGGATCGCCGCCTGGAAGGCGCCGGCCGAACCAGTGAACGTTTTCTTGAGTCCACCGTTCGCCGACCTGGCGCAGAAGACAGAAGACCTATTGAACGCGGCCCGCACGTTGCAAAGCAAGGTCGCGGAAGATTCGGTGATCGTCATTCAAACCGAGACCGGCTCGCCGTTCGACAAGGCCGAGGGGCTGCGTGACTGGGAAGTGCGGAACTACGGACGCAACGAGCTGCTCATCTGGCAACGCGAAATCGGTCAACCACAGATGAACACGGATGAACACGGATCGATCCGTTGAGTTTGCCGTCGCTCGAGGGCCTGATTCACATTGTCATTTCCCATCTGTGTCGATCTGTGTTCAACCGTGGTTCTGAATCGAATTCATGACGGAACGCGAGTACGCCATTGCTGTCGTTCAGACGCTGCAGAATGCCGGGCATCAGGCGCTGTGGGCGGGCGGCTGCGTGCGCGATGAATTGCTGGGATTGACGCCAAAGGATTACGACATCGCCACCGATGCGCGGCCCGAGCAGGTGCAGGCGCTGTTCCGGCGAACGTTCGCCATTGGCGAAAGTTTCGGAGTTGTCGACGTGCTGGGGCCGCGCGTGTCGGGACAGCATCTGCACGTGCAAGTTGCGACGTTTCGCACGGATGGGGGATACAGCGACGGCCGGCGGCCCGATCAGGTTGTCTTTTCTACGGCCCGTGAAGATGCCCTGCGCCGCGACTTTACGATCAATGGCATGTTCTTCGATCCCATCAAGGCGGAGCTGCATGATTTCGTCGGCGGCCAGGCAGATTTGCACGCGCGAATCCTCCGAGCGATCGGCGATCCAGAGATTCGCTTCAAGGAGGACAAGTTGCGTTTGCTGCGTGCGGTACGCATTGCCACGCGATTCGAATTGGCGATCGAGTCGACCACCGACGTGGCGATTCGGCGCATGGCCAGTGAGCTACCCGTCGTCAGTGCCGAACGCATCGCGAAGGAGTTGCGGCAGCTTCTGGTACATCCGCGGCGAACGCGCGGATTGAACTTGCTCATGGACCTCGGTTTGGCGCGTTCCGTCGTGCCGGAACTTGAGGAGATGAAGGGTGTGCCGCAAGGATTGCCGAGCCAGCCGAAGGGCGACCTGTGGGAACACGTGATGAACGTGATGGATTTCATCGGGCCGGCGCCGTCGTTTCCATTGGCGATGGGCACGCTTTTGCACGACATCGGCAAGCCGCGCACCATGGGCCGCACGGCGGAACGCTACACGTTTTATCATCATGAACATGTCGGCGCCCGCATGGCCAATGACATCGCCTTGCGGCTGCGGCTGTCGAATGCGGAACGGGAGCGGATTGTCTGGCTGGTGGAAAAGCATCAGTATTTGTCGGACGCGTCGCGGATGCGGCCGAGCAAACTCAAGGCGGTGCTCGTGCATCCCGGCGTGCTGGAATTGTTGGTGTTGCACCGCGCGGACGCGCTGGCATCGGGCAAGAGCGTCGAGCACGTGGAGTTCTGCGAACGGCTATTGCGCGAGTGGACGGCGGACGATCTGAATCCGGCGCCGTTGATCACGGGAAATGACTTGAAGGGACTTGGCATCGTTCCCGGTCCGCGCTACAAGGAAATGCTCGACGCGGTGCGCGAAGCGCAGCTCGATGGCACGATTGCGACGCCGCAGGAAGCGATGGACCTGGTGCGGCGATTGCTTTTGGGCTAGACGCCGTTTTCCTCCCCTCTGCTCCGCCACGGAAAACAGGTCGCGTGCAAGTACGTAAACGGCGCGGGAGAGGGGCCGGGGGTGAGGGGGATTGCTTCAAACTCCTACGCTTGCATCCCCCTCACCCCCGGCCCCTCTCCCCCGGCCATGCTGCGATTCGCGGGACCACGTCATTGCAGGCCGGGGGAGAGGGGAGTAAGACTGAACTACGGCATTGTTGGAAGCGCCTTGACGGTCGGCCGCGGCGGGTAGCGATACGCGTCGAGCTTTTCGGGAAAGTTCTTCGGATCGTTCGCATAATTGCGATTGAGCGCCTTCGCGACGATTTCGCGCATGACGTGCGTTTCCTTCCACACGCTGCGATGGGCGTCCAGTTCGTCCTTGATCTTGTCGAACTTCTTGGGGAACTTCTTTTCATTTAGAATTTCTTCGTACTTCTCAATTTGCACGGCAATCTCGGTGAACTCCTTGTTGGATGCTTCGACCTCGTCCTTGAAGGCTAACGACGTCGCGTGGCCGAGTTTGCCGAGGTATTTGTAACCGGCCTTGCGTTCCGGCTTACGCAGCTCCTTGAAGAACGCGTCCGCTTCTGCAAACTTGCGTTCGTCGAGGTAGAGTGCCGCGAGTTCCATCGAGTGCTGCAATCCCGCGGTGACCTGCCCCGGAATGGCGGAGTCGAGATACTGCGCCACAAGCTGTTTAAGCGCCTGTTCAGTCAATTTCGTTTTGTCCGCGCCCTTGCCCTTACCGTTTTCTTCGGGCGGGTTCACGCTGGAACCGTTGTTCGGGTCCTTGGTTTGTGAATCGCGAAAACTGCGATACCATCCCAGGCTCAGGCCGCCGGCGAGGGCAACGAACACCAGACTGGCCAAAAGAACGCGCCAGGCGCCGCTCGAGGTTTGCGATTCCGGCCACGGGTGCGTCGCGCCGATGCCGATGAAAGACGACGAAATCGAAATTGCTGCGACGGTGCCGAGGTTCAATACTTCGCGCAATCGATTGACGTCGCGCACGATCTCGCCGGCGGTTTGATAGCGGTCCTCCGGCTTTTTCGCCATCATCTTTTGAACGATCGCGAAAAGCTCCGGCGGCAGATCGGGGCGAATCTCGGCGAGCAACTGCGGATCTTTGTGAACGTGTTGATACGCGACATCGACAGGCGAGTTGCCGCGAAACGGCGGCGTGCCTGCGAACATGTGATAGCACGTGACGCCGAACGAGTAGATGTCGGTGCGCGGATCGATCGGCCCGCGTTCGACCTGCTCCGGCGACATGTAGAGCGGCGTGCCCATCGTGACCTGGCTTTGCG
>DAIOGM010000030.1:0-30317 GCA_036745215.1 Gemmataceae bacterium | reverse complement strand
CCGCATGCGTTCCTGTATCCCACCATAGGATCAAAGGTGCGCTGTCGAATTAGTAGTCGATTGGGGCGACGGTGAGCAGTCGGGCGTCACAACGGGTGGCGCCAATGGGGCCGATTGGTCTCTCATCACTGGCAATCACACCTATACCCATGCGGGTACGTTCCCGCTCACGATTGACCTGCTGGTTGACGATGTGCCGATTGCCCAGGCCACAGGCAGCGTCGCATCGGTGTCAAACAATGGCCCATCCGTTGAATTTGGCGTCTTGGCGCGCTCGAACATCACGCACGGAACCTCGTTCATCTCCATCGGTGAAGCCCAGATCGACCTGCATTCCGGCGCTTTGCGTTTGACGCACGCGCTCGACTTCGATCTGAGCCCCGGAACGGACGTGGGCGGCAGTCCCGCGCTTGTTTACAACAGCGATCGTTACCTACCGGTAATCAAGATCACGATGGCAACCGATCCCGAATTGCCCTTGCCAGACTCAGTGACCTTGGATTGGGAGTTGAACGGGGAGACACAGGACTCAATAACTTTCTCGGATCTAACATTTGAGCCCGGCGACACGATTGTTTTTGCCCTGCAATGCAACTCGGTGCCAGAAAGCGGCGTCATCGAATGGGTAATTCGCGCCACCGCAACATATGATGATGAAACCACATTCGAAGCCACGCTGGCCGGCAGTGAAAATGTGACAGCGCCCGCGCCCGATAACGGCCTCGGCGCCGGTTGGGGCATCGACGGCATTGACCGGCTCGCCTTCGCGGACTACGGCATTACCTGGATTACCGGCGCCGGCGATCGACGCCTGTTTGTGCATCAATCGTCCGTCGATACCTACTCGGACGGCGAGTACATCAATCCAACCGGTGAATTCGGCAAGCTAATTCAAAATGACGATTTCAGCTTTACGTATTTCGCCTACGACGGCACCGTGCGGCATTTCGACGAACGCGGTCTCATGATCAAGGTTGTGGACCTGCACGACCTGGAGCGAACCTACGAATACTATGAAGAATCGGGTTATTTGGAATCAATCGAGGCGCCGGACTTCAGTGATACCACGATTGCAATTTCCGCCCCCGGGCAGTTTACGATCACCGCGCCAGGAGGCCGCACATTGGCGATGGCGGGCGGTGCCCTTAGCGATTTCGACGGCACAACGAGGACGATTTCCGGCGGCACGCTCGTGTCCGGCGATCAGTGGGAACCGTTTGAGGCCACTTTCAGTTATTTATGGGATCGATTGGCCGGCATGGATCAAGGCACGGCCAGCACCTATGTTATTCGTTCTGTAATGGTGAATGGGCTCGGAACGCCTGTTCTTCTTGAAAACGAGTCCATTGCTCTGCTCACGGATTTTTACGAACACGAGACGACTTATGAATTCGATCTGGACGGCCATTTAATCACAGAAAAAAGTCACAATGGCGCCCTGCAAACGTGGACCTACGACGACGAGGGTTTTGTTGCTTCCTATACGGATGATTCACTCAACAAAACCACCTATTTGTATGCAGGGCCCGATTTGATAAGTCAATCCGATACGGACGGCAATTCATGGCAGTATGCGTATGACGGTCCTTACCACAATATCACCAGCGAAACCAGTTACCCCGCCGCAGGGCGCATGGAAGTTTTCGCAAACATCTACGATTCAGACACCGGCGATTTATTGACGCGCACGGCCCATTTCGGCACCGACGTGGCCGCGACGACAGAGTACGTTTGGGACCATGGCTTGCTGGAGAGCGCCACCGATCCGTTGGACAACGTCACCGAATACTTCTATGACGCGCATCGACGGCTCACGACGGTCGTTCTCAATGGCGAGCAAACGACCGGCTATACCTACGACGCCAACGGAAATTACAACCGGATCACGACCGTTGCGAACGTTGTTGATTACGATTACGGCAATACTAACCGAGTGCTCTCGGAAAAGACGTTCGAGCGGAATGGCACCACGCTCGCGTACGCAATGTCTTATGTTTATTTCGCCGCGGGCCATACCTTCCAGGTCATTGATGGTGAAGGAAACAAAACGATCTCGGCCTACGACGACGCTGGCCGGCTTACGCACCAGGAAATCAGGGATGATCAGGACGTTTTGGCGTTCAAAGAAGATTGGGCGTACAACTACGCGGGCCATTTGAAATTGTACACCGACGGCGAAGGCAATGAAACACGCTATGAAGTTGACGCGGATGGCAATGTTACCAGCCGGGAAATCCGCGATGCCCAGGATGAAGTGGATTTTGTCGAGTACCTGATCTACAACGTCCCCGGCGACGTCACTTCAGAAATCGACGCCAACGGCAACATAACGACTTACACTCGTGACACGCATAGCCGCGTGACGCACCGCGAAGTGCGCAATGCCTCCAATGTAATAGTCGAATTCGAAAGCTGGACCTACGACAGCGTCGGCAACCTGGCGACCCACACCGACGCTCTCGGCACGATCACGATGTACGAATACGATACCCATCGGCATCTGGCTCAAACCGCAGTTTACGACAATCAGAACAACATGCTCCGCGTCGAAACATGGGGCTTTAATAGTCTCGGTGACTTGAGCATTTATTCGGATCCGAACGGCTTTATAACCAATTACCAACGCGACGGCGCCGGTCGGTTGCTCGGCCAGGAAAACCTTGGCTATTTCGGGATGCTCGTTCGCGATGAAGATTGGGAATTCGATCTCGTCGGCAACATGATTTCCAACACCGACGGCAATGGCAACCAGACATTTTTTGAACACGACGCCCTCGGCAACGTCATCCACCAGGAAACGCAGGACGAAGCCGGCGTCGTTTTCCGCGAAGACGACTGGGAATTCGACCTCGCCGGCAATCTCAAATCCCACACCGACGGCGAAGGCAACAAGACCCTTTACGTCCGCGACGCCCTCGGCAACGTCCTCCATCAAGAGACGCAGGACGAAGACGGCTACGTTGACTTCGAAGAGGACTGGGATTACGACCTGGCCAACCAACTCAAATCCCGCACCGACGGCGCAGGCAACAAGACCATTTACGACCGCGACGCCCTCGGCAACGTCGTCCACCAGGAAACGCAGGACGAAAACGAAGAGGTGGACCACGAAGAGGATTGGGACTTCGACCTCGCCGGCCGGCTCCAATCCCGCACCGACGGCGAAGACAACAAAACCATTTACGTCCGCGACGCGCTCGGCAACGTCACCCACCAGGAAACGCAGGACGAAGACGAAGTGGTCGTTAGCGAAGAGGACGCCGACTTCGACCTCGCGGGCAACCTCGTCTCTCGCACTGACGGCGAAGACAACAAGACGATCTTCGTGCACGACGCCCTTGGCAACGTCGTCCACCAGGAAACGCAGGACGAAAACGGCGTCGTCTTCATGGCCGAAGGCTGGGATTACGACCTTGCCGGCAATCTCATCTCCCACACCGACGGCGTCGGCAACACCACGTTCTTTGAACACGACGAACTCGGCAATGTGATCCATCAAGAAACGCAGGACGAAAACGAAGTCGTCGTCAGCGAAGAGGACTGGGCCTACGACCCGGCGGGCAACCTCATCTCCCGCATCGACGGCGAAGGCAACGAGACCTTTTACGTCCACGATCCGCTCGGCAACGTGATCTATCAGCAAACACAAAGCGAGAACGGCGTCGCCAGCATGGAAGGCTGGGATTTCGACTTCGCCGGCAACCTCATTTCCCACATGAACGGCGCCGGCAGTTGGACCATCTTCGAACACGACCCCTTCGGCAACGTCATCCACCAACAAACTGGCGACGACAGCGACGAGGACTGGATCTACGACCGCGCCGGCAACCTCATCTCCCGCACCGACGGCGAGGGTAATCAGACCATCTACGAGCACGACGCCCTCGGCAACGTGATCCATCAACAAATCCAGGACGAAGACGGCATCGTCGCCGCGAAGGAAGATGCCGATTTCGACCTGGCCGGCAACCTCATCTCCCGCACCGACGGCGAAGACAACAAAACGATCTTCGACCACGACGCCCTCGGCAACGTCGTCCACCAGGAAACGCAAAACGAAAACGGCATCGTCTTCAGCGCGGAAGGCTGGGACTACAACCTCGCCGGCAACCTCGTCTCCCGCACCGACGGCGAAGGCAACACGACGTTCTTCGAACACGACGCCCTCGGCAACGTTGTCCACCAGGAAACGCAGGACGAGAACGAAGAAGTCGCCAGCGAAGATGACAGGGAATACGACCTCACAGGCAACCTCGAATCCTACACGGACGCCGACGGCAATGAGACGACCTACGAACGCGATGCCCTCGGCCGAACCACGCACGAAGAAACGCGCGACGCCAATAACGCGCTGCTTCATGAGCAGGACTGGACCTACGATCTCGCCGGTCAACTCCTTGAACACACCGACGAATTTGGATTTGTGTATGCGTACGAATACGACGGCGCCGGCCGCGTCCTCCACCTCATGGTGCATGACGACGCCGAAAACCTCGTCAACGAAGAATTCTGGGAATACGACGACGCCGGCAATGAAATCTCGCACACCGACCATGACGGCAATGTCACCGACTCCGAACACGACGCGCTGGGCCGCGTCATCCATCAGGAAGTCCACGATGACCAGAACACGCTTCTGAGCGTCGAAGATTGGACCTTCAACGGCGTCGGCAACGTTCTCGCCCACGACGACACGCTCGGCCGCGACAGCCATTTCACGCACGACGCCTTGGGCCGTATCACGTCCGCGACGGCCGCTTACGGCACCACTGCCCAGGCGACCACGCAATACGAGTACGACCTCGTCGGCAACGTCATTCGTCTCACCGATCCCGCCGGCAATGAGACCACATTTGAGTACGACGCGCTCGGCAACAAGACTTCCATGACCGATGCGCTCGACCACACGGCCACATTCGTTTATGACAACGCCGGCCGCATGGAATCGGCCACCGATCGCAACGGCCGACGCCGAGATTTCACCTATGACGCCGTCGGACGTCTCTTGACGGAAACCTGGTACAACGCGGCCAGTTCCCTGACCGAAACGCTCGAATACACTTACGACCTCGCCGGCCGCTTGCTGACCGCCGAGAACAGCGCGGGCGCCTACGCCTTTACCTACAATGCGCTCGGCCAAATCATCGAGGTCGAGGAACCAAACGGCGTTTCGCTGACGTTCGAATACGACGCTCGCGGCAACCGCACGCTCATGGAGGATTCGCTCGGAGGCACAACAACTTCCGATTTCGACGCGCACAACCGCCTGGTAAGCCGCGTCTTCACTCAGAGCGGCCAGCCGACGCTGCGCACCGATTTCGTCTACGATTGGGCCGGCCGCGTCGCCAAAGAGATTAACTACTGCGACGCCGACGGCACGCAGCTCGTTTCAACAAGCGAGCACATCTACGATGCGAAGGGCCGCTTGATCGAACTGGTTCACCGCGACGCCGGCGCCGACACCATCGCGGCATATGAATACGAGTACAACGCCGCCGGCCAGCTCATCGCCCAGACCGATCATGGGGTCACGACGAATTACGACTACGACGCGCAAGGCCAGCTCATCGATGACGATGCGCACACCTACACCTACGACGCCGCCGGCAATCGGCCCAACGAAGACGAATCCGCGGTTGTCAACAATCAGCTCGCCAATTACGGCGTATGGAATTTCACCTACGACGACGAAGGCAACTTGACCAAGAAGTCGCTCGGCTCCACCGACGACACCTGGCTCTATGGCTACGACAACGCCAATCATCTCGTCTCGGCCACGCTGTGGACCGAAGATCCGAGCTATCCGGGCACGGCCGTCTTGCAGCGCGAGGCCGAATATCAGTATGATGTCTTCGGCAACCGGATCGCGAAAACCGTCGATATGGACGGTGTCGGCGCCATGGACCCCTTCGAGCAGCGTTACGTTCTCGACGGCTGGAACTCGGCCAAATCCTCGCCCATCGGCCTTGAAAACTTCGATGTCATCGCCGACCTGAACGAAACCGGCTCTTTGACAACTCGATACGTCCGCGGCGATGCCGTCGATCAACTCATCGGCCGCATCGACGTCGACCAGAGCAGCAACGCCTATTGGTATTTGGTGGACCACCTCGGTTCGCTGCGCGATGTAATCGACGAAACCGGCGTCGTCAAGGATGCGATCGCGTACGACGGCTTTGGCAACATCACTTCGGAAACGGAAGACGATTTCGGCGGCCGTTACAAATGGACGGCGCGCGAGTACGATGTCGAGACGGAGTTGCAGTACAATCGAGCTCGCTTCTATGACGCGGCGACAGGGCGGTGGATTTCGCAGGACCCGCTTGGGTTTGATGCAGGGGATAGCAATCTTTATCGGTATGTGCATAATGAGCCAACTAACAGAACTGACCCATCCGGCAAATTGGTCAATCCGGGATTGTACGCGACTTATGCTGCGTACAAAGACGCTGTTGCGATTGAGAATTGGAGTAATGGGAATTACCAAAAACAGGGCCTGAAATTCAGGCCGCCGGATGAAAAACCTGTCCCAATTGAAGCGTGGAGAGCTGCACGATCCGAACATGATGAAGCAATTCTCCGTAGCCGAAAGCAAGAACTTGAAGTTAGTATTTGTTGGGCAAAAGTGGCAAGTGCAGGTTACCTTGGTGATGAGAAACTTATCAAGTCTTTGGAGACAACGTACGGATTGAAGGAGATAGAACGAGTTAATAATCCCACAACAGCATTACAGGCGTTGGTACTTCAGGATTCGAAAGGTAATATCGTCATTTCATATGGTGGAACTGATATGTCTAAGGATTGGGCTTATGATTTATTTGTGGACGCCGCTCAGGGAACAGGTTATGTCACCGCCCAATATCACGAGGCCATCCAGCTTGCTCAAAAATACAAAACCATCGCGAAGGAAAAAGGCACGAAGTTGGCCACAACTGGACACTCGTTAGGGGGCGGCCTTGCAGCGGCGTCGGGGATTGTCACTAAGTCGCCCACCGTATCCTTCAACGGGGCCGGCGTCCACGCGTTCACTATCGAAGGTTATGGGGGCAAGCTATCGGATGGCGACCGGTTGATTACGGCATACCGCGTTAGATTCGAACCCCTTTCGGAATTGCAAGATGCCAGGGGTAACATAATAGGTTGGTTAATGCCAAACGGAAACGGCAAACTCATACGATTAGAATCAGACATCGGACTAAAAACCTTGATTGGTGCGCGACATCTCATGGATCCACTCATAGAGCGATGGGAACGCGAACTTCTTCAAGTGGAACTAAAACTAGGGCTTATAGAGATGGGAAAACGGCATGACAAAAACAGATGACGGAATGAGCCTACTGTGTATTCATCAAAGCTCAAACGTAACCAAGCTGAGTTCGTTGGGCGCAATTGCATGGTCGTTTTCGATACTGTTCATTCCGGTTGCTTTTCTCTTTTCGGTCCACGGGTGTTCAACGACGGACTCTGAAAAAGGCGATGCCAAGGACGTTTTTTCAGACGCAAAAGTCGGATCGCTTGTTTTGGCAGCCGAGAAAGGAATGATCGAGGAAATCAACGCTTTAGTAAAAAACGGCGTCAATGTCAACGCCAAGGGACTTCATGACATGACGCCACTGTTGCGGACACTTCTCGTTCGCAACAAGGAAGGATTCTCGGCGTTGCTGCGTCACGGCGCCGACCCAAACGTTCCCGATAAGCATGGGAAGGCCGTCGTCACGGAGGCGGCGATGGATGTTGATCCCTTTTGGTTGGAGGAAGCTCTGAAAAAGGGCGGAAAACCAGATTTGATTGTCAATGGAAATCCGATCGCAAAGGGTTGGACACCCATTTACTATGCAATCACAAACAAAAGGCTAGCCAACGTCAACTTGTTAATAAAAGCGGGAGCCGATCTAAATCACAAAAACGAAATGAAGACGTGTCCACTACTCTTTGCCGCTCAAAGGCCGGCGTTTGATGTTGTATACCACTTGGTAGTAGCCGGAGCTGATTATCGACAAAAGAACTCGGCTGACGATGACTTGGTCAGCTGGATCTCTCGAAGAAATGATCGGTATGTTGTAGAAGAGGAGCAAAAGAAGTGGTTTAACAAGACCGTAGATTTGCTCAAAGCGAAGGGTGCGAAATTCGAATTGTCCAAGGATTGAAACTGCAAGACACGACGACGAAGACACCCTGACCGAATCGCTCGCTTTCACCTACGACGACGCCGGCTTCATGCTCACCGCCTCGAGCAACGTCGGCTCCTACGCCTTCGATTACGACGCCGAGGGCCGGCTCATCACCGTCGCGGCGCCGTTCGGCGTCACGCAGACCTTCGAATACGACGCCCGCGGCAATCGCATTCTCGCCCAGGACTCGCTCGGCGGCACGACCACGTCCGATTTCGATGAATACGATCGCTTGACGAGCCGCGTCTTCACCCAGAGCGGGCAGCCGACGCTGCGCACCGATTTCGAATACGACTGGGCCGGCCGCGTCGCCAAGCAAATCAACTACGCCGGCTCGCAGTTGGTCTCGACCAGCGAATACACCTACGACGCGAAGGGCCGACTCGTCGATCTGGTCCATCGCAACAGCGCCAGCAATCCGCTCGCGGTTTACGATTTCACCTACGACGAAGCCGGCCAGCTCACGCAGCAGATCGATCACAGCGTCACCACCAATTACGTCTACGACGCGCAAGGCCAGCTCATCGACGACGCCACCAACGAATACGACTACGACGCCGCCGGCAATCGGCTCAATTTCGACGAATCGGACGTGGTGAACAATCAGCCGTCGAACGATGAGGTATGGAATTATACCTATGACGCGGAAGGCAACCTCGCCAAGCGTTCGGCCGGCCCGGCCGAGGACACGTGGGTCTATGGCTACGACAACGCGAATCATCTCGTGTCGGCGACGCTGTGGACGGAAGACCCGAGCTACCCCGGCACCGCGGTGTTGCAGCGGGAAGCGGAATATCAGTATGATGCCTTTGGCAACCGCCTCGCGAAGACCGTCGATATGGACGGCGCCGGCGAGGTTGAGGCCGACGAGCAGCGCTATGTTCTCGACGGCTGGAACCCCGCGAAGACGGGCGGCATCGGCAACGAGAACTACGACGTTCTGGCCGACCTGGATGGCGACAGTTCTTTGACAACTCGTTATGTTCGCGGCGACCAGGTCGATCAGCTCCTCGGCCGCATCGACGTCGGCGAAAGTTCGTCGAGCGCGTACTGGTATTTGGCGGACCATCTGGGTTCGCTGCGCGACGTGATCGACGAGACCGGCGAAGTCAAGGCTTCGATCGCGTACGACGGCTTCGGCAACATCACCTCGGAGACGGGCGTCGATTTCGCCGGCCGCTACAAGTGGACGGCGCGCGAGTACGATGTGGAGACGGCGTTGCAGTACAATCGTGCGCGGTACTATGACGCGGCGACGGGGCGGTGGATATCGCAGGATCCGCTGGGGTTTGATGCGGGGGATTCGAATCTTTATCGGTATGTAAAAAACCGACCAACGACATCGGCGGACCCGTCTGGCATGTGGGAACTGGGTTCCCATTCAAGCTATCTGGCTTACCAAAAATGGGTGAGGGATCTCAACGCTAGCGCAAAAAAAGAGGGCCAAAAAGGTCCTGATGAGCAGCCCAAGTCGGAAGCAGAGTACGACCGGGCAAGAAAGGATTATGTTGATCAACAGAAAGCTGAAAAAGGAAAGTCCAAGGTTAACGAACCGCAGCGCACTAAGTATTTCCCGAAAGAACCGGACCCCACTGATTCCTTTTTCAAGACGGAATATGATCGAAAAAACGGCGACACAATGGATGTAATTCCTTTCACGTGGAAAGACATCAAGTCACAATCGAAGCAGTTCGATCAACAACTTGGGGAAAGCAAGAACTGGGATGAGACGATATCCCAATTGCAAAAAAGCAGCGGACCAAGCCGCGCCCGCCAACGATTGAGCCCCCCAGGCACTGAGTTTGTCAAACAAACCGAGACAAAAGATGGACGAACTGTCTGGGGAACGTCGCCGGCTCTCCGGCCCGGCGATAAGGGCTATGATCGCGTACACGAATCTTTAAAACGAATCAAGAATGCGTTTGAGGACGTCATCGGCGAGACGATTGACAAGTCGATGGATTTCTTGGCGAGTCCTTACTTTCAACAATCATTGAGGTTTGCCGGTGGTATTGCCGAGTTCGCATCTGGCATATCCATGGTCGTTTTTTCGCCGGAACCGACAAGCAAGATAGCCGGCGCGGTGTTGATATTCCACGGCTTCGACACCATGTTTGCTGCGTTTCGGTCCCTTGAAAGTGGCAAAAATCAAGACACGATGACCCACCTATTTGGTGCGACGGCTGCAAAACTGGCGGGCGCGGATGAAAAGACACAACAATATTTCGGTATGGCGTTTGACATGGGCGTGCCGATGCTTGCACAAGCGGCACCGTCAATTTTGCAAATGGCGCGCACCATGCAATCATTGCCGCGATTGAGCCGGGACGGGGCAAAACTTGTCCAAGCGGCTGAGCAACGCATTGCTCAAAGCGGCACCGCCATTCCCCAGCCCGCGACTCAGCGATCGCCGACTATCCCGCGTCAAACGGGCAATCCTACGGGGCCATGGGAATTGTCGCTGGTGGATGCCGTTGGGAGTAACTCATGTTTCGTCGCTGGCACTCGTTTGTTGACACCAGACGGGGACAAAGCAATCGAGCAATTCCGAACCGGCGATGAAATCCTTGCACGCGCCGAGAATTCGCCGGAAGGCGCCGTAGAGGTGAAGATCGTCGAACAGACATACATTCGCGTTTCGCCTATAATGATGTTACGCGTGCGTGGCCAAGAAATCCGCACGACAGCAGAACATCCGTTCTATGTAAGTGGCAAAGGCTGGGTTGTCGCCAGCGAGATTCGAATCGGTGATCAACTTAGCAGCCACGACTGCCAATGGGTTACTGTCGAAGGTGTCACCAACCTCAACGAAGTCACTACCGTCTATAACCTGCGTGTAAGCGATTACCATACGTACTTCGTCGGCAGTCTCGAGTGGGGCTTCTCAGTCTGGGCGCATAACGCCGAGTGTGCGATTCTGTTCAGAGAAGGTGAGAAGTGGGTTCTTCAGTCGAGAACAACGGGCAGAATACTTGCGGAAGGTACTGAAGCCGACATGCTGGCTTTCGCAAGAACCCACAGCCATGATTTCACGATTCCGAGGGCAGGTGATCCGCTTTCCCTTGAGCATCGGGCCCTGAGATGGCAAGAGTATTTGGATTCCTTCAATCCGGGAGGGTCCCGAGCGGGGGGGGCACCACTAAGCCAAACGCAATGGAACGCAAGATACAATTTGAACATGGGGCGGATGAGTCGCTCCCAAGCGGGGGTTAATTCATACAGATCTACTCACGCACTCTGGGCTGAATCCGGCGAGGTGTACCTTACCTCTGCTGAGTTGCCTCCCGGAGTTAGCGCTCGTCATTTTGATATCGCTAATCGAGATCTAAAGAGGGCGATCGAATTCAAGGAATTTCAAGGAGGCGGGCGTCCAGTTGCCTCGATCAATAATGACATCAGAAGGGAAATCGCCGCTGACCAGCTATTAAGAAATACTCGAGGCTGGGATATCAAATGGGTTTTCAAGGGATATGACTCTCTGAGTTCTGGACTTACGACCTTGCTCGAAGAGGCGAGAATCCCATATGAGCTTATTCGATGATTGATTTACTTGTAAACTTTTAACGTGAAAGAAAGGTGTCTAATCCATGGCTGACAATGTTTGCTTCGTGTTCTTTGTTGATGACCATCGCCACGGTATTGACACGGCTGCAAAAGCTTTGACCGAGCGTGGGCTTTTGGTCAAGCGTGACAGGGACGAACTGTCTGTCTGTTTTCCCGGCAAACCAATTCTTCGGATCGCCTTCGGTGTCGGTCGAATTGTTCAGGAAGAAGCTATCGAACTATCTGTCGGTACTGCGTTTTCAGCTGAAATGGCAGAATGCAATGCCCGATTTGAGATTCTGATCGATGATTTGGACGCAGTGCTGGACGAAATCAACACTCTAATTGACGTTCAACACATATTGCAGGAACTTAACGATGGCTTTTTATACTTAAGCTGGAATGGTCAAGTGTTTGGACCTGGCCAGGAGAATTGAGATTGGAGATCTTCTGAGTCCGAAATGGGTATCGGTCAAACAGGGCATGTGCTCACTGTCGGTCCCGAAAATGCCATTCCTTGGTCGATTAAATGCCGTGGGTGTGTGCATATTACCAGACCGCGTTCTGGGAACCGGCGAGGCACTTATCGCAACTGGGTTTCGGGCACGACCACGTCCGATTTCGATGATTACGATCGCCTGACCAGCCGCGCCTTCAGTCAGAGCGGACTGCCCACCCTGCGCAGCGATTTCGAATACGACTAGGCCGGCCGCGTCGCCAAGCAAATCAACTACGCCGGCACGCAGTTGATCTCGACCAGTGAATATACCTACGACGCCAAGGGCCGACCTCGTCGATCTGGTCCATCGCAACAGCGCCAGCAATCCGCTCGCCGTTTACGATTTCACCGGCCCTAGTTTCGCTTCAACGCTTGATTTCGGTGTTCGCACTGAATGAAATGTATGCAGTTTTTTGTTTTCGTCCCAAGTCTTTATTTATTGGCAAGATGCGTTTCATATAGGACGTCGCTTGGCAACTTTCGTTTCACCTTTTGTGTGTGGTCGTTTTGTGAAACGAATAATCTGTGGAAGAACGCAGACGCGTCGGCTCGGCGGAGATTCGCCCCGGTACACGGAAAACCCGTCATTTAGGGAAAAGGCGTCGCCGTAAGTCCTTATTTAAAAACATGATGACTCATGATTCCATGATTTCCGCCGCCCATGCAAAATGACCGGAATCATGGCTGCCCCAGCCCTCTCACGAGCCTTCCTTTGCCTTGCTCTCGCGCCCGGGCGCCCCATGGCTAAACGTTCGCGTGCCGAAATGGTGGATGAACAAATCTCGGCAACACGCTAACGTGAAGCCGGCTTGGCGGGCCTTGACGCTCAAGATGTCCGTGTCGAACAAACTCAAATCGGTCCATTTGTCGAGATTCACCAGGCCAATTCGATCGAGCACCTGACGCTTGACGAGGACGCAGAAGCCGCCCAGGCGGTCCACTTCCATCCACTTGCCTTTGGTGCTTTCGCGGAACTCGCGGGCGAAGGCGTTCACGGCGGTCACGTCCACCAGCGGTTCGCTGTTGCCGAAACGGGCCGCGGGCTGGCTTCGCTTGGGCTTCACGCGGTAGGGCACCGATTCGACGAGCTGCGGCGGGGCGGCGTAGTTCGACATCGGGCCGACCATGCCAATCGCGGCGGACATGCCCGCCAGACTGATCAGTTGATTCAGCCAGCCCTCGGTCACCACGGTGTCGTTGTTGAGGAGCACCAGGTATTCGCCGCGCGCCTCGCCGATGGCTTCCTTGCACGCGTCGGCGATGCCGAGGTCCGTCGGCGTCCGCACGACCGTGACGCGCGTGCCCTCCGCGCCGACGCCTCGGCCATAGGGCGAGGGGAGACAGGATTTGATGCCCGCGAGATATTCCACGGTGCCGTCGAGGGAGCCGATGTCGAGAAAGATCAACTCGATCGGCGGCCGACTGTGGCGAAGAATGCTCGCCACGCATAGCTTCGTGTATTCGAGCATGCCGCAACACGGCACCAGGATCGACACCAGGGCGGGCGCGGCAACGACGGCAACCTTCTTTTCCGGCGCGATTTCGACGCCGGCGCCGGGATTGCCGAGATCGTTGGCTGTTTGGGTTTTTTCTGCCATGAATCGTCCTATCGTGAGAGGCCGTGCGCGGGTCAGGCGTCGGGCGTTTGCCGCCGCTCGGGCGTTTTGTCGTTGTTGGTTTCGTCCTTCTTGGCATACTTGCTGACGAGATTGATCAGCAGCAAATATTCTTGCTGATGGCGCATGCCGACCAGCGCGACCGCTTCGGACATTTTTTGCATGAGGCGATCGCGATACTGGCCGGTCTTGTCGAGGGCGAGCGCCTCGGCAATGACCTGCAGGGCCGCGGGAAAATCGCGTTCGCGAATATGGCACCAGGCCAGGTTGAAGCGGGCCCGCACATCGCTTTCGTTGACTTCGAGCGCCTTCAAGTAAGCGGAGCGGGCCTCTTCCGTGCGTCCGAACTCGAAAAGGCCGTCGCCGAGCGTGCTCCAGAGTTCCGCGGAACAGGTCGGATTGAGCGCGATGGCCATCTTCGCCATGTCGATGCCGGCCTTCAGATCGCGCAATGAGAACGTCAGGAACATGCTGATTTCATTGAGCAGCACCCAGTTGCGCGGCTGTCGTTCGAGCGCCTGATTGTAGTAGGTCGCCGCCAATTCGAATCGGCCGACGCGGGCGCAGGAGCGAGCCAGGGCGAGCGGTTCGTTGAGGTGTTCGTAAGCGGCGGCGCTGAAGCGTTCCCAGAACTTCAGGCCGACTTCATAGTTTTGCTTGGGGCAAAGGAGCCGCGAGTGGATGCCGCCGACTTCGGATTGCGGCTCAATCCAATGGGCGCGGCCGGATTGGTCGAAATAGGCTTTGAGCAAGGGGAAGTTGACGCCGACGAACGTTGCCATGCTGAAGCGCTGGTGCTCGAACTCGTCTTCCCGCGTCGTCATCGTTTGGCCGTAGTCGTTGATGAGGATGAAGCCGTTTTCCGCGATCAAATCGAGAAGCCGTTCGAGCGACTGGATGGCGCCGTAGCTCAAGAGAAAACGCTGCGTTCGCGGGCGGGCGTAGTCGATGCCGAACTGGCTGTAGGGAATTTTGCTTGGATCGACGGGGCGATAATCGTATTCGGACGCGAACAGGCCGTAGACTTCGAGCAACTCTTGCTTCGCGACGGGGTCAGTCGATTTCGCACGTTTTTTGAGCTGCTCGATCGTCATGTCGGTAAAATCGTCGAGTTGAACGTTGCGAGCGACGCAGGTGCGGACTTGCAATTCCTTGATCTGGTCGCCATCGAATTGCAGCACGGCGGCCGGCAGGCAATCCAGTAGATAATTGAGAAAGACGGCGCGGAACGGCCGGTCCTTGCGCGGATGACTCAGGAAGGCGGCGTCGAAGGGTAAGTCTTTTTCGGGGCACATCGCATCGACGACTCGAATACGGAAATGTCCGAGATGATTGGCGAGGACGCCGTGGCGAATGACGTCCATCAGCATCCGTTCGGAGCGATCGGCCGCGACGTAGGTGAGGCGATCGTAGAAGTCCTTGCGATGTTTGTCGGACAGATCCTGGAAGTGATCGAGGAAAAACCGCGCGAACAGGCCAACGCCGATGCCGAGTTCGAGTACGTGAATGTCGGGCTCGAGATTGCCGGCTTTCTCGGCTTCGACGAGGCTCGTGAAGAAAACTTCGGCGGCGTTGCGAGAGAGGTTGCCGTCATTGTTGATGACGAAGGGCACGGGCGAGGCGTCGGAGATAAACGCCTTGTTGCCGCGATCACGCAGATATTGCTGGCCGAGGTCCCATTCCAGCGATTCGGCGAGCGGTACGAAGTCCTGCACGACCGGTCGGCTGTCTTGGGCGTTCGTGAGGATTTGCTCGGCAATGGACTTCGTTGGCGGGAATTTGGCAGCGTTCTTTTGCGCTTCGGTAGGTTGGCGGGACACTGAGCGATCTCCCCAGGAGCCACGGTCGAGCACGCAGTACAGGTAGTATCATGGCCGGAACGAAGTGGAGATTCAAGCGCCGTCGCCGTTGTTTTCGCAAATTCATTGATCCGGCCGTCGCTGGCGATTTTTTTATGGAAGCAATCGCGACCATGAGAAAGAATGGATACGTCGTCGGGCCGGCGTGTACTTCTGGAAGATGTAATGACGCGAGCCAAGCAACTTTCGAATCCGCAGCCGCTGGATGAGGCGCCGCCGTCAATAGGTCTGTCCAGTCCAAGCCATCAGTCGGCGTCGGATCGGCCACGCATATCGCTTTGCATGATCGTAAAGAATGAAGAAGCGAATCTGGCAGAGTGCATTTCGCCGGTAGCCAGGCTTGTCGATGAAATCATCGTCGTCGATACGGGCTCGACGGATCGAACCAAGGAAATCGCCGTCTCCCTCGGCGCCAAGGTGGTTGATTTTCCGTGGGTGGACGATTTCGCGGCAGCTCGAAACGAGTCGCTGCGGCACGCCGGCGGCGATTGGATTTTTTGGCTAGATGCTGATGACCGAATTGTGGACGGCGAATTGAGAACGCTTCAGAAGCTATTTGCCGAACTACCTGATGACAATACCGCTTTTTTCATGGCCATTTGGTCCGCACCTGATGAAGTACTTCATTGTCCGGTCATAGTCGATCAGCCACGCCTGTTCAGGAAAAGTGCCGGGCTGTTGTGGCAATATCGCGTTCACGAACAAATCGCGCCGAGTCTGCAAAAAAGCGGCGCTCGCTTCGTGTGCAGCGATGTCGTCGTGCATCACCTTGGCTACATGACCGCCGAAGCGCGTTCCCATAAGCGGCGTCGAAACCTGCAACTCTTGAATCTGGACCTGATCGATCATCCGGAAGATCCATATTTGTTGTTCAATCTCGCCAATACTCTTTTTGATGAAGGCAAATGGCAAGACGCATTTCGATTTGCAAGCCGGTGCCTGGAACTCGCGCCGGGCGACGGTGCCTTCGTTCCCAAACTTTTCGTGTTGCTTGTGCGAACTTGTCGTTCTCTTGGCCGTGACGATGAGGCGATGGAGTTTTGCCGAACCGGCATGGAACGTTTTCCAAATGAGCGCGAATTGTGGTTCGAAGAAGGCGTCGGCCTCATGGCTCGCGGTGATATGGACGCCGCCAAGCGCTCATTCGAATCGGTCGTGCGGCTGAGAAACACACGATCGGTCACGGGTTTCAACCCGGAACTCCAATATCACGCACGCCACAACTTGGCGTTCATTCATTCCGTCCAAGGGAATGTTCACGAGGCGGAACACCATTGGCGTCGAATCCTTGACGAACTTCCCCATTTTGGGCCAGCGTGGTTGGGACTCATTGAGATCTTTCTGGGGCAAAAACAGCAAGATAAAATGGACCACCTCTTTCGCCGAGCTGCGATGGGACCGCACGCTTCGCGAATACTGCCCGGATTGCAGGCACGAATTGCTCTCAAGAAACGCGATTGGAGTCGATCGCAGCAGATTCTTGAAGCTGCAATTGAACAATTTCCCCATGCGATCTGGCTTCGCCTCCTCTTGGCAGACATCCTTTTGCAAGTTGCTAATGACCGCACCACCGCGGCGACACATCTGCGCCAGATTCTGCTCCTGGATCCTAATCATTTGATCGCGAATGCCAAACTTCGGTCGCTCATGCCCGTTGTTTTGCCCGATCCAAATCCAGATGAACACCGATCGGCGCCAGGGATTGTTCGGACATGCATTCGTGAAATGGCGGCCGTTTGTTGTTATTTCAATCCGTGCCATTATGCAAGCCGACGGCGAAATTACGAGTTATTCCGAAAGCACCTGGCAAGTACGGGATTGCGCTTACTAACCGTTGAAATGGCGTTTGGAACCGACGAATATGAACTTCACCAAGAGGACGTTCTCCGCCTGCGCGGCGGCGACGTACTCTGGCAAAAGGAACGTTTACTCAACATCGGCATCCGCGCTCTTGCCGAGCAGGGCTTCAGTAAGGTCGTCTGGCTCGATGCGGACATTTTATTTCACGATCCCGCATGGCACGAAAAGTTGGCATCCACACTCGATGAATACCCGATTTGTCAGGCATTCTCGCATGTGGACATTGTCCATCAGCACGGAACTGCCGGTGCGCCGGGATTCGCGGCGAATTTACACCGCACCGGCCAAGTCAATGACGCGGTCGCCGCCCCCGGTTTCGCGTGGGGCGCCAGAGCCGAAGTCATTTCCCGGGCTGGCCTCTACGATGCATGCGTCGTTGGAGGAGGCGACTTGGCCTTCGTGCTGGGAGCCTACTGCGCACTTCAAAATGGAGTTGCAGATGATGTCATCTCGCACTTGGCAAAGGTCTTCAATCTGAATCCAATCCAATGCAATCACTATCGCAACTGGGCAAAGGACTACGGCCGTGCATTTCGCGGCAGGATTGGACATCTCGAAGGAGGAATCACGACGTTGTATCACGGAACGCTTGAGAATCGCAAATACTGGGAGCGTTATCAATTGCTTCATGACTTTGATCCGTTTCACGACATTGAGTTGAATGACGATCGGTGCTGGCGTTGGGGCACGTCCAAGCCCGAATTACACGAAAGGGTGCGCAACTATTTCTTCGAACGTCGCGAGGACGATCAGGCCAGCCTTTCCACAAATACGCTCGGCAAACGGTGAGTTTCCTTTATCGGCTTGAACGCCGAATGGAGAAAATCAGCTTCAACAGCGCCGACGATTTCTATGTCGCGATGCAGCGAGCCCTCTACGCCATGCACGCTTTGTCGATGAAGTTGCACTACACGACGTGCGACGGAGTCGGCTGGCCCCCGAAGGACGACCGTGCGACATCGACAGCGCCGACGTAATCGCTGCCTTTGTGTGACTGACGGGTATCGAAAAGAAAAATGCGCCTTTTGCAGAAAGTGCGCCGATTCCTTTTGAAAAAGCGCATTTTTGTCTCGAAGCGCCAAACGTCAATACGGGACAGTAATTACCAACGCGCCCCGCACACGTTGCCGAACGAACTGCGAGCAACAACAAAATGACGCTTTCTGACTAACAAGCGTCATTTTTCAGATGGCTAACCGAGCCCCTTAATTAAGCAGCTTGGCCTTGTCTTGATGTTCCTTCTTGCGACCGAACAGAATCTCATCGAGCGGCCGATTATCCTCGACCATGCGCTTGATGTCGTCGCGGTTCACGGCGTCGATCATCCTCTGAGATTTCAGGTCCAGGCCCATTTGAGTCGTCAACGGGAAGCGCATGTTGTCCTTGGGCTGCACAAGAAGGACCTACTCGAAGCACAGAAAACCTACCGTGCACCGGTTTCTAGCATGGTTTTTGTGCCTGGTTGGACTCCAATCGGCACGCGGACTTTTGCCGAATTCCCGTAACTGGTACACTCTCAATTGGAGCACACAACGCCAGACCGAGAAAAACGTGAAAAAACCAGCCAAACCGACGTCCCCGGCAGCGAATGCTCTCGGCCCCAAGCAACAAGCGTTCGTTCTCGAATACTTGATCGACCTGAACGCGACGGCCGCGTACAAGCGCGCCGGCTACGCGTGCAAGAACGACGCAACAGCACAGGCGGCGTCATCGCGATTGTTATCAAATGTTATGGTGCAAAAGGCCATTCAGGATGCCATGGCCGCCCGCGCCAAAAGAGTCGAAGTCTCGGTCGACGACGTACTTCGGCGCTGGCTCGCGATCGCCAACGCGGATCCCAACGAACTGATCGAACTCCGGCGTACGTGCTGCAGGTTCTGCCACGGCAACGGTATGGCCCAACGAACGCGGCTGACTTCGGGCCGAAATCCTTGAAGGCGGTGCGGTCCTGGATGATCGAAACCGGCTGGAGTCGCGGCGTGATCAATCAGCGTATTTGGGTGGATCAGGCGCATGTTCAAGTGGTGCGCGGAACCGCGCAACTTCGAAACTCACGCTTCCGGCTCATCCATTTTTCGGAATGTCATTCACGGTCAGGATATTTCTTGACGGGGCACTGGCGCCGTTTATACTGGTCCTGATTTCATTTTGGAAAAGTTTGCACGTCCGCCTTTTTCTCGGAAGGAGACCGGCAACATGAAGGCGTTCTATCTCTCCAGGGCCGATTTCGGATCGATGATGTTGGCCACCGTTCTGTTGTCGGGCTGTAGTAGGGAGCCCGGCAAACCGCCCGCACCTGCGCCGGCTGCCAAAGACCAGGTAATCGTGGGGCCGGTTGCCAACCTGCCGGCCGCGCCGGAAAAGGCGGGTTCGCAACCGGCCCCACGAGCCGAAAAGGAAGGATTGCTTGCCCAGGCCGGCGGCAAGAAGACCGCGGAACTCGTCGGCAGCGTTGACGACAAGCATTTGTTGAACGCCGCCGGCAACAACGCCAACTGGCTGATGTATGGCCGGACCTACGATGCCCAACGCTACAGCCCGCTGGACCAGATCAACAAGAAAAATGTCAAGCGTCTGATTCCCGCGTGGACGTTCCAGACCGGCGTGCTGGATGGCTTCGAATGCTCTCCGCTGATTATTGACGGGATCATGTACATCACCACGCCGTGGAACCATGTTTATGCGGTCGATTGCAAGACCGGCTCGCAGATCTGGCACTACCAGAAATCGTTGCCGGAGAATTTGGCGCTTTGCTGCGACGCCGTCAACCGCGGTCTGGCCGCCTACGGCGATCGCCTTTACATGTGCACCCTCGACGCCCATCTGGTCTGTCTCGATCGCAACACCGGCGAAGAAGTCTGGGACAAGGCGATCACGATCGAGGACGACAACGGCAAAGAGGTGAAGGACATTTACAAACTGGCGTACAGCGCCACGGTCGCGCCGCTGATCGTCAAGGGCAAGGTGATCATGGGCATCAGCGGGGCCGAGTACGGCATTCGCGGTTTCATCGACGCCTACGACGCCAAGACAGGCAAACGTGCCTGGCGCTTCTACACCGTCCCCAGCCCCAAGGATCAGGAAGAGCACGCCAAGAAGGCCCTGAAAACGTGGGAAGGCAAATCGTGGCTGACCGGCGGCGGCTCCGCCTGGGTCACCGGCACTTTCGATCCCGAACTCAACACGCTCTACTGGGGCGTCGGCAATCCCTCTCCCGACTTCAACGGCGAAGTCCGCAAGGGAGACAACCTCTACACCGTGAGTGTCGTCGCCCTCAATCCCGACGACGGCACCTACAAATGGCATTTCCAGGCCAGTCCCCATGATGTCTGGGACTACGACGGCGTTAATGAACCCGTGCTCGTCGATTTCGACAAGGACGGCAAGAAGGTCAAGGCCTTCGTCCAGGCGCACCGCAACGGCTACTTCTATGCAATCAATCGCGAGAACGGCAAGTTCATCTACGGCAAACCCTTTTGCGAAGTGACCTGGACCGACCGCACCAAGGGCGTGGATGGTCTCGACGCCGAAACGGGCCGTCCCTTCGTCAATCCCAAGGCGATGCCGTCGGAAAAAGGCGTGCGCGTCTGTCCCGGCGCCGCCGGCGGCAAGGAATGGAATCCCATGGCCTATCATCCCGGCACGCAGTTGGCCTATGTGCCGGTCATCAACAACTGCGCCAAGTTCACCTCCGGCAAGGCCTTCTTCATCAAGGGGCAGCCGTACTGGGGCAGTTCCTTGACGCTGATCGACAACCAGGCGTCCGGCTCGTTCAAGGCCATCGACGTGAAAACTGGCAAGTCCAAGTGGGAGGTCGCCACGCGTTCGCCGATGGTCGCCGGCGTCCTCGCGACCGGCGGCGGGCTGGTGTTCACGGGCGATGCCGAGGGCTTCTTCACCGCCTACGACGCCGACGACGGCAAGATCCTGTGGAACTTCCAGTGCGGCTCCGGCCACCACGCCTCGCCGGTGACGTACACGCTTGAAGGCCGGCAGTACATCGCCGTGTGCGTCGGCTGGGGCGGCTGGGTGGCGGGCTTCGCCGGCGACGGGGCTCCGTGGCTGCGCAATGCGCGGCGGGGGAATACGGTGTTTGTGTTTGCGTTGCCGAAGGAGGAGTAACGGAAGACAAGGAGACAAGGAGACAAGGAGACAAGGAGACAAGGAGATGCATATGAAACCGGTAAAACGAACATTGTTGTTGGGATTGTTTTTGTCTCCTTGTCTCCTTGTCTCCTTGTCTCCTTGTCTGGTCCGAGCCCAGGAGAAACCGAAACCCCTCATCGTCTGCGCCGAAGCCGCCGCCATGCCACGTACCGGCCAAGCCACGGACGGCAAGCCTCAGGGATTAGACCTGGCTCTGGCGGAACTTGTCAGCAAGAGCCTGGGACGCCCGCTCGAAGTGCACTGGTGCGCCAGCCCGACGTGTTCGCGGAAGTGCCTGCGCGAGAACCGCTGCGATATCATCCTCGGCCACCCCCACGACCCCGATGGCGCCAAGGACATCGCCTGGAGCGTTCCCTACGCCGGCAGCCAGTTCGGGCTGGTGATCGCCAAAGACGCCAATGGCATCACGTCGCTGGCGGACCTGCGCGGCAAACGCGTCGGCGTCGTGGCAGGCACGGTGCCGCTCTCGGAAAAGGACTACGTGGTCGGCCAGTTCAAGTCGCGCGAAGAAATCCTCGATCGCTTTCACCAGGAGAAGCTGGACGCCGGCTTTGTCGATGCCGATTTTGCCTCCTGGCATCTGCATCACCATCCCAAGCTGAACCTGGAGCTGGTCAAGGACTATGTGCCGCAACAGCACTGGAACATGGCCATGGCGGTGCGGGCCAAGGACGCCGGGCTGGTGGTGGAGATCAACAAGGCCCTCGCCGAGCTGGCGGAATCCGGACAAATTCGCAAGGTCTATGGCGCGCACGGAGTAGCCTATCGCCCGCCATTTACCGGCGCCGGGCGCAAGACGACTTCTTTCAACACCTGGAAACGCATCCAGGAGCGCGGCGTGATGGTGGTCAGCATGGATCCCGCCAATTTGCCCTATTCCAGCGCCAAGGAGGATCGGCCTGGTTTCGACGTGGAATTGCTGCGGGCCCTCGCCAAGGAAATGGGCGTCAAGCTGCGCATCGACTGGCTGGACGTGCAGCGTGCCACGGCCATCGGCAAACTCGTCGAGCGCGAGAGCGACCTCGCCTTCGGCGTCCCCATCGACGACAACGCCGTGGAGGACGATGACGACCTGGCGGGCAAACTGCTCTACTCGCAACCGTACTATGCCACCGGCTATGTGCTGCTCGTGCGCAAGAAAGGCCCGCGCGTCAAGGCACTGGCGGAACTGAAGGGGGACAAGGCGCGGCGACTGGGCACCGAGGCCGGGTCGATCGCCGACTATTCTCTGCGCCAGCGCGGCTACCTGCGCACCCTGTACCGCAATCAGTTGGCCGTGCTCAAGGGGCTCAATGACAATAGCATCGACTATGCGTATCTGTGGGCCAACGTCGCCTGGTTGGTCCATACCTCGCCCGATTTCGCCGTGGAGCTGGTGGCCGATTATGTGCCGGAGGATCACTGGAACATCGCGATTGCGATGCGGCATGGCGATGATGAATTCAAACAGCACGTCGATGCGGCCCTGGCAAAGCTCATCAAGGACGGCACGGTGCAGAAGGCTCTGGCTCGCTACCACATGCCGTACTTTGCGCCGTTCGCGGAAAAGGCCAAAGACAAGGAGACAAGGAGACAAGGAGACAAGAAGATCTCCGATGTTGTGCGGCACCCGGTCGCTGATCGGGGGCTCGAGCCGCAGATGCAGCGTGTGCTGACGTCCAAGAATCCCTACAGCGGCCTCGAACGGATTCGTTCGGCCGGGACGCTCGTGGTCGGACTCGATCATCACAACCTGCCTTTCTCGACGGCGCATCCCAAACCCGCGGGGCTGGATTATGAAATCGCCGAATTGCTGGCCAAGAAACTGGGCGTATCCTTGAAAATCTATTGGGGGTATTCGCAGCACGATTCTTATCCCTCAAGACTGGCGACGAAAAAGCTCTGCGACGTGATGCTCGGCGTGATGCCCGATGACCGCTTCGCCAACCGCGTGCTTTATTCCAGTCCCTATTACCTGACGAGTTATCGCCTGGTGGCGCCTAACGATGCTGCCCAACCGCTCACCGTGGAGCGCCTCGGCAAGGAACCGCTGGCGGTCGAGGATGGGACGGTGGTGCGCGGCCTCCCCGATGGGACCGTGACGAAGACGTATCCCAGCCTGGAGCGCATTTTGGATGCGGTCGCAAACAACGAAGTGAAGGCCGGCTATGTGATCTCGACGCGCAGTCAGCGGCTGGCCGAGCAAAAATGGCCGGGCAAGCTCAAGTTTCACGACGGTGCGAAAGTGGACCGATTTCCAATCTGTGCCGTGGTTCGCAAGAGCGATGCCGACCTGATGGCGGCCCTCAACGTGGCGCTTGTGGACTTGGCCCAATCAGGTGAACTGGCTAAGGTGTTCGCACGCTGGCATGTTCCCTATTTTTCACCGAGCGAAAAAGAGAAGTCGGGCAGGTGAGCCGAGCAGGCGCGAAGATGCAAATTAGCCGATAGAATACCATGCAGGTCCGCAGGTTTTTCGCAACGACAGGGAGAGCGACAATGTCCATCAAATGGCAAGATTATATCGAGGAGAAGAACGAGGTGATGATGGGCAAGCCCGTTTTCAAAGGAACGCGGCTCACGGTTGAGCATGTCTTACGAGAACTGGGAACGGGGATGACGTCCGAAGAATTATTCCGAAACTACCCTCGACTCAAACCGGAACATCTCCAGGCGGCGATGCAATACACCTCGGACGTCCTGTCCATGGATGAATCGATTTATCAGTAGAAGGTTCCCAAATCATGTTGAAGCTGCTGGCGGACGAGAACATCGCGGCCGACATGGTTGCGTGGATGCGACAGCAAGGATGTGACGTGGTGCACGCCTCTGAGACGCTAGCGCAAGAGATTGACGAAGTATTGCTGCGGAAAGCCGAATCGGAAGGACGCCTTCTGTTCACTGAGGACAAAGACTTCGGCGAGTTGGTGTTTCGTGACCGATTGAACACGCACGGAATCGTTCTTCTGCGTATGGGCAAGCGTACCGTCGCCGAACGAATCGCACGCTTGACGGAAGCCTGGTCGGTGATTCAAACCAACCCCAGTGGGCGGTTTATCGTGATCACCGAAAAGACAATCCGCGTCCGGCGATTGGATCGTCCGACGGGAGGAACAGACGCTTCAACCACGCCGAAATAACATGCGTTCGGCCTAAAACCAAGCGAGACGCGCCGTGGAGATCTTTCTCGCAATTCGACCGGTACCCGACGGACCGCCTTTGACCTACGAGGCCTGGTGCGATTTGGTCGAACAGCGTGCGGAGTTTGTTCGCCCGAAGCCGGTTGTCGGAAAACTACCAACAACCGGCGACCCGTTGACGATCTATCCCCGTCCCGATGGAGCCGCAGTGGTAATTGCCGGGCAACGCGTCGGCGGGGTCCATTGGTCTCTTTCGGGCGACGAGGACGAAGTGATACTCAGTGGTGATGCAGACTTCATGCTGCCCTTGGCGAATGAGCTTGCCGAACTGCTGGGCTGCCGTGTCGAGCAGTTGAAAGCGTAAAGTCGGCCGAACCAGGCGTAGCACCGCGGGCTGACGTGTGATGACAAAAAGGAGAAGTCAGTCTGGTGACTACCGCAAACAAATACTCCTGGATCGTCTTCGGCGCCGCCTTGGTTGCCTGCGCCCTGTGGTCCTACGTGCGGCGGCCCGTGCATGCCCAGGAACCGGCCAAGTCCAAGGTCGATACCGCCGCCTTGGAAGAGGGCCAGTCGCTCTTCCGCGGCCTGTGCAGCGGCTGTCACGGCGGCGCCGGCCGCGGCGGCAAGGGGCCCGATCTGACGCGCAAGAAATACAGCCACGGCAGTTCGGACGCGGAGATCATCAACACGATCAAGAACGGCGTGCCCAAAACGACCATGAAAAAACTGGGCGATTCCCTGAAAGACGACCAGATGGCCAAGCTGCTGCTGTTCATTCGCAGCCTGCAAAGCGCCCCGCCAGGGAACGACTGGAAGCCGTATCTGGCAGGCGATCCGAAAGTCGGCCGGCAGATCTTTTTCGATCCCAAGAGCAAGGTCGCGTGCGCCAAGTGCCACACCGTGGACGGCGAGGGTGGCCGGGTCGGTCCGGCGCTGGACCGCATCGCCAGCCGGCGGGCCGCGGAGTACATCATGGAGTCGATTCTCCAGCCCTCCAAGGACATCGATCCTCAGTACGAGTCGCTCCAGGTCGTGACCAAGAAAGGCCTCACGATCACCGGGCTGCGTGTCAATCAAACGAATTTCAGCGTCCAGCTCCGCGAAGCCGATGGCCGTTTTCACTCGTTCGACAGGAGCGAGCTCGACGAGGTCAACGTGCTGAAGATTTCGCTCATGCCCGAAGACATTGCCACGCATCTGAGCGTCAAGGAACTGCACGACGTGTTTGCGTATATGATGAGTTTGGAATGAGTCCTTTCTTTTTTCAGGAGATCGATCCATGCAATGGACCAAACCGGATTTCCAGGAAATCACGCTCAACATGGAAGTGACAGGGTATGTGAACACCGACGACGACGTGGACAATACCAGTTGCCAGTTGCCAGTTGCCAGTTGTCAGCAAGATCGGCAACTGGCAACGGACACCTGCCAACTGCCAACTGCCAACTGACAACTGCTCATGAACATTCGCATCCTTGGTTCGGCCGCGGGCGGCGGCGTGCCGCAGTGGAACTGCCGCTGTGCCAATTGCGAAGCCGTGCGCGCCGGTTCCCCGCACGTGCGGCCGCGCACTCAGTCGTCGCTGGCGATCAGCGCTGACGAGCGGAACTGGTTTTTGCTGAACGTTTCTCCGGATGTTCGTCAGCAAATCCTGGCGTTCCCGGCGCTGGGGCCGCCGGCAGGTAAGGAACGCGGTCAGGCGATCAAGGGTTGTGTGCTGACGGACGCGGAACTCGACCATACCGCTGGGTTGTTGCTGTTGCGGGAGGGGGCGCCGTTCTTCGTCCATTGCACTCCACTCGTGCGGCGCTGGCTCAACCGTTACTTTCCGGTTGAGCAGCTGCTTGCGAATTTTGCGGGGCCGGCGTGGCGTGACTTGAGCCTGGATCATCCGAGCGAGATTCCAGAAAGCAGTTTGGTCGTGCAGCCTTTTGAAGCCGAACGGCACGTCCCGCGTTTCGTCACGGAGGATGTCGCTGCTGACGGATCGGTTATCGGTCTTGTCATTCAGGACCTGAAAACGGGCGGCAAGTTGCTCTACGCCCCCTGTGTCGGTTCACTCAATGGGCCGCTGCTGAGCCTGGCCAAAGAGGCCGATGCAGTTTTCCTTGATGGCACATTCTGGTCAAATGACGAGCCGCTTCGTTTCAGCAAACGGACGTCCCTGCAAATGGGACACGTTCCGGTGAGTGGTCCGCAAGGCAGCCTGACGTGGCTTGCCGGTTTGCCGGCTGAGCATCGTGTATACATTCACATCAACAATACGAATCCAATGGTGAACGACGGTGGTCCGGAATTCCGTTTGGTCAAGGACAGCGGCGTACGGGTGGGGGCGGACGGCGACATGTTCGTGTTGTGAGTGGTGAGTGGTGAGTGGTAACTTCCACAACTAACCACTCACCACTCACCACTCACCACTACCAAATGGGAGTTGGTCCATGCAACCCTGGTCGCGCGAAGACTTCACCGATCAACTGCGCCAGGTGGGCCGCCTGCAGTACCATGACAAGCACCCGTTTCATCGCCTCATGAATGAAGGCCTGCTGAATCGCGAGCAGATTCGGCTCTGGGTTGCTAACCGCTTCTATTATCAGAAGAACATCCCCATCAAGGACGCGTTGCTCCTGGCCCGCTGCCCACTGCGCGAGGTGCGCCGCATTTGGGTGCAGCGCATCCTGGACCACGACGGCACGGATCCTCGTTCCCAAGCTGAGCTTGGGAACGAGGGGGGCATCGAAAAGTGGCTGCGGCTGGGCGAGGCTGTGGGTTTGAGCCGTGACGACCTCGAGAGCGATCGCCATTTGTTGCCCGGCGTGCGTTTTGCCGTTGATGCGTACGTGAACTTTGTTGGCAGCAAGCCGTGGATCGAAGGGGTGGCGTCGTCTCTCACCGAGTTGTTCGCCCCTGCGCTGATGACCGAGCGCCTGGCAGCGTTCGAAAAGCACTACTCCTGGATTGACGCGGCCGCCCTGGCCTACTTCCGCTCCCGACCCGCGCTGGCACAGCGCGACAGCGACCATGGCCTGACGCTGGTCCTGGAGCATTGCCGCTCGCGTCCAGAACAGGAGCGGGCCGTGGCGGCTCTGCGGCTCAAGTGCGACATTTTGTGCGCGATCCTCGATGCGCTGTACCATCACTGCATTCTCGCCCCGAGGACTAGAGCGACGTGAATCCAGAAAAACCCATGTGCCGCCCCAGGCTCGTCCGTCACGCACGTTATCGCTGGGACGAGCTGCGCGGCCAACATCAGCTGGTTTTTCCCGAAGGCATTCTGGTTTTGAACGATACCGGAGCGGCCATCGTGGGTCTGTGCGATGGTCGTTCGCTGGACGAATTGCTCGCTGCTCTGGCCGAAGCGTATGACGATTGCCCCCCGCGTGAAGAGGTGTGCGAATTCCTCCAGCGATTGGCCAAGAAAGGGCTGCTTCGTGACGCCGATCCCTAGACCGCTGGCGCGCAACCGCAAACTCCCTATCAACTTGACTCCCCTCGGAAGTTCGTGTATCAGTTTCGGAAGAGGTGACCTTATGATCAGAATCCGTTTTCATACCGATGAGGATCGAATCCAGGGCAATTACTTGCTGGCAACGAACGGCGGCGTCCGCCGGCTTCGGGGTCAGATCTTTGAAGTTACGGAACGCGGGATAAAACTCCTGGATGAGCATCAAATCCCTTATACAGTTCTTCCAATTCCGGAGCCGAGTGGCGCGGACCGAGATCATCTGATTTGCACACGCATCCCATATTCTCCGCGTGGTCCGGTTTGACACAATTCATCGCCGTAGCCGTAGGGTGCGTCAAGCGTACTCGCGCGGACGCACCTTGCACTTGCAACTGCGTGGTGCGTCCGCGCGAGTACGCTTGACGCACCCTACGCATGTGTCAGTCCTGGCCGCGTGCAGTATAAAACAATTGCGCGAGACGTTCATCCACTTGGGCGGGCTGCTTCGTGACGCCGATTCCAAGACCGCTGGCTTTGTTGGCTGAGCTGACCTACCGCTGTCCGCTCAAATGCCCTTACTGCAGCAATCCGCTGGAGCTGCAGCGCTATCGGCAGGAGCTCGACACGGCCACCTGGCAGCGCGTTCTCGGCGAGGCCGCCGCGCTGGGAGTGGTCCAGGTCCATTTCTCCGGCGGGGAACCGCTGGTCCGCCAGGACTTGCCCGAACTCGTGAAGTGTGCTCGCCAACTTGACCTCTATACTCACCTGAGCACCGGCGGAACGCTGGCCGATGAAGCCGCCCTGGAGCGCTTGCAGGCGGCAGGGCTCGATGCCGTGCAAATCAGTTTGCTGGATGCGCGTGCCGATGAAAATGATTGGCTCGCCGGCAGGACTTCGTTCGACAAGAAGCGCCGCGCCGTCCTGGCGACCAAGAAGTTGCAATTCCCGGTCACGCTCAACGTGGTGTTGCACCGCCACAATCTCGATCACCTTGAAACCATCCTTGAGCTAGCCGACCAATGGCAGGTGAACCGGCTGGAGCTGGCGCATGTGCAGTACACCGGGTGGGCATTCCGCAATCGCGCCGCCCTGTTGCCGACGCGCGACCAGGTCGAGCGTGCGGCCGCACAGGTGGAGGACGCCCGCAGCCGCCTGCCCAAGCTGGAAATCGTTCACGTCCTGCCGGACTATTTTCAGAACTTCCCCAAGGCGTGTTTGCACGGCTGGGGCCGTGTGTTTCTGACCGTGGCTCCGGACGGCGCCGTGCTGCCTTGCCAGACGGCGCGGGAGATTCCCGGCCTGGAGTTTCCCAATGTCCAAAGTGCCTCGCTGGCTGAGATCTGGTTCCAGGCGCCGGTGTTTGAGCGCTTTCGCGGCACCGACTGGATGCCCGAACCTTGCCGGAGTTGCGACCGGCGCGAATTGGATTTCGGCGGCTGTCGTTGCCAGGCGTTTCTGCTCACCGGCGACCCGGCTGCCACCGACCCCGTCTGTCAACTTTCTCCGTCTCACCAGATCGTCGAGCTGGCTCTGCGCGAACCTCGGCAAGAGCCCGCCTCGCTACAGTTCCGCGTCTTGCAATGAGGCGCGTAATTCCATTTTGTCCTCGTCATGCTCCAATTGCAAAGTCGGTTGTGAAGAATTATTCGTCGCGCGAAACAGGGGGGGGTGTCTCTATGTGCGCGCGACGAATCCGTATGCACAGCACCGTCGCTTCGCTTGCCGATTCCTGACGGCAGCGCTCGGGGGATAAATCACGACCCCGCTGCCGTCAGAACGGCACTTCGGCCAGGCGCCCGTTATAGGTTACCGTCTTGACGGTCCCCGCCGGCAGCATCTCAACCCGGAACATCCGCGCGGCGGCCGACTCGTTGGTCATGCCGGCGGGCGGCGCTGCTGAGATTGTCAGTTTTTTCGAGGCGTCGTCCCACGACAGCTTCGTCCACGTGCCTTTGTTGTGCAGGTAATTCTGACTGTTGCCGCCATCCTCATACATCGTGAACGCGCCGCTCGCGCCCGTGTAAACCTTGAGCGTCGT
>DAIOGM010000029.1:18401-30447 GCA_036745215.1 Gemmataceae bacterium | reverse complement strand
CACGCGTTGAACGTTGTGCTGGCCGGTCGCCGGCGTCGCGATTTCCGCGACGCTGGCACGATTCCACGGCTCAATGATGTGCACGCCGACGACGCGTTCCGGCTGGCGCATTCCGCCGCGCAAATCCTCGATGCGATAGACGCCCGCCGTCGGCGCGATGAGCGCCCCCGTGGACATGTGCGGTTCCATCTCCTGGTACAGACGCTGTTTTTCATCGAGCGTGCCGAGCGTCGTGTCGAGCAGCAATTCGACCTTGTCAAAATGCGTCCAGGTGAACGTCCCACGAATCGCGGCTTGAAGCTTTTGCAACGTGGCAAGCGTCATCGCCCCGCGCTCGACCTCCGCGTGCAGGAGCTGGACGACGTGTCCGAGCGCGGTTCCGAGCGCCGTCGCGTCCGCCGCGCGCAGGACGATGTGATGCCCCTTCACCAGGCAATGCAAGAGCAGCGACAGCCCGACCGTGTCCGTGCCGTTGATGCCGATCGTGTGAAAATGGCGGTGCGAGCCCGACGCGATCGGCTGCATCCGCAGCTTGTCGCGATGGTGGAGCAAGCGCAGCATTTGTCCCAGAGCGGGATGCACCGCAATTCGGTCGAGGGCCTGGCGTTCGAAATCTTGTCCCGGCGCCATGCTCGCGTTTTGAAACGCGATGCGCAACCCTTGCAACATCTCGGCCGGCGCCGGCATCTCGTCGGGGATGCGCGTGCGCAGGATGCGCACGGCGCCGCGGAACAAGAACCAGCGGCCCAGGGGATTCGATTCAAGCCAGCGTTCACGCCAGTTGCGGCGCGGGAACGCGCTCCAGTCGCGCTTGGTCGGATTCGCCAGAAACTCGGGCGGTTCCTCGCTGGCTTCTTCCGTGAGATCGTCGGCGAGATTGCATTGCCACGCTTCGCGCGCGTCATATCGTTGACCGGCGAGAAGCATGTGCAGGCTGTTGTCCAGGCCGATCAAACGCGGCAACCGCTGCGTGCTGCCCCAGCAGGGGATCATGGCCCATTCGAGTTCCGGAAACCCGAGCGTCGTCGAAGATTTGTTGACGACGACCCGATGATCGCACGCCAGTGCCAGTTCCAGCCCCGCATCAAAACAGCTTCCCGCGATGACGCAAGCGCTCGGCACCGGCATCTGCACGAGCATGTTGCAAACCTGCTGACCGCGCTGGGCCCAGGTGCGAAAATCCTCCGATTTCCAGCTGGCGACCATTGCAGGAGATGGACCGTGGCAAAAGTCCGTCGCCTTGGCCGATCGGATGACGAGCAGTCGGAAACTGCCGTCCTTTTGAAACGCATCGAGGGCACGTTCGAGATCGTCGAGCATCGCGACGTCAAGGAGGTTCGTCGCGCTTTGATCGCGGTCGAGCATCAGCACCGCAACGCCGTCGGCCAACTGCTTGATCCAGAGATGCTTCGTTTGAAAGAAGGCCATGACGCCAATATACGAAGGGGGAGTGGTGAGTGGTGAGTGGGGAGTGGGGAGTGGGGAGTGGGGAGTGGGGAGTGGTGAGTGGTGAGTGGTCTAATACAATACGGGGACATTTAGGAGGAAGGGAATGACGACGCCGTTGTTGCAAAGTGAAATCGCTGGAGTGCCGTGTCGCCGGGGCAAGGTGCGCGACGTTTATGATCTCGGGGATCGGCTCGTTATCGTGGCCACCGATCGCATCAGTGCGTTCGATTGGGTGCTGCCGAGCGGGATTCCGGACAAGGGGCGCATCCTGTCTCAGTTGACGTTGTTCTGGCTCGATTTTCTGAAGGTGCCGAATCATTTGATAAGCACTGATGTCAACGCAATGGGCCCCGCGTTCGCCGCGCAGGCCAAGGCGCTGCAAGGGCGTTCGATGCTCGTGCGCAAGGCGAAGGTCGTGCCGTTCGAGTGCGTCGTGCGCGGCTATTTGGCGGGCTCGGGCTGGAAGGAATACAGGAAGCAAAGCACAGTATGCGGCATTCCGCTGCCGGCGGGGTTGATCGAGTGTCAGAAGTTGCCGGCGCCGATCTTCACGCCGTCCACGAAAGCGGAAACGGGACATGACGAGAATATCTCGTACGAGTCGATGGTCGCCGCGACCGGCGCCAAGCTTGCCGGTGAGTTACGCGAACGCAGTCTTGACGTATATCGCCGGGCCGCGGATTATGCGGAATCGCGCGGCATCCTTTTGGCGCACACGAAATTTGAAAGGGGCCAAATGCCGGACGGTTCGTTGATCTTGATCGATGAGGCACTGACGCCGGACAGTTCGCGTTTTTGGCCGAAGGAATCGTATCAAGCGGGCAAGAATCCGCCGTCGTTCGACAAGCAATTCGTTCGCGATTGGTTGGAAACGACGACGTGGGACAAGAACAGGCAGCCGCCGACGTTGCCCGCGGAGGTAGTTGAGAAGACGCGCGCGAAATACGTCGAGGCGTTTGAGAAGTTGACGGGGAGAAAGTTCGCATAGCCGCTTGTCGTTTAGCGGTCGCGTTGAAGCGCCGGCGGCCCGGCGCTGCAACGCGAGCGTTAATCCGCAAGCGGCGCAATTGGCCATCCCATGCCCCTGCGTCTATTAATCATCGGCGCCCATCCCGACGACGCGGACTACGCCGCCGGCGGTCTCGCCGCGCTCTATCGCGCCGCGGGGCACGACGTACGCATGGTCAGCCTCACCAACGGCGACGCCGGCCACCACGAAATGCCCGGCCCCGCGCTCGCTTGCCGCCGCCTCGGCGAAGCCACCGCCGCCGGCAACGTCATCGGCGCCCCCTATCAAATCTTCGATATCCACGACGGCGAACTTCAGCCAACGCTTGAAAACCGCTTCAAGGTCATCCATCTCATCCGCAGCTACAACCCCGACCTCGTTCTCACGCATCGGCCCAACGATTACCACCCCGATCATCGCTACACCAGCCAGCTCGTGCAAGACGCCGCATATATGATCACCGTCCCCGCGGTCGTTCCCGGCACGAAGCATTTGATGAAGAACCCCGTGATCGCGTATTTGCCGGATGAGTTCCAGAGACCGTATCCGTTCTCGCCGACGGTCGCAGTCGATGTCGGGCCGGTGATCGAGAAGATCGTGGACATGCTGCATTGCCACGAGTCGCAGTTTTACGAATGGCTCGCGTACAACACGCAAACGCTCGAGCATGTGCCGAAGTCGGATGCCGATCGCCGCGGCTTCCTCGGCGCTTACATGAAGGCGCGGCTTCGCAAGCAAGCGGAGCGCTTTCGTCCGCAGTTGCTCGCGTGCTATGGCCCCGAGCGCGGCCAGAAAATCGAATACGCCGAGGCGTTCGAGCCGTGCGAATACGGCGCTCCGCTGGATGACGCGACAATCAATCGCTTGTTTCCCTTTTTCGGTCACTCGGCGAGCTGAGCCCCGTAAGGGGCCGGTTGAGCGTGCCGATTTTCATCAACCGGCCCCTTACGGGGCTCGGCTCGCCGAGTTTCTGTCCGAAATCACGGTGCACAACATGTTTCGCCTGCCACGCCGCTTCTGGGTCCTCGTCACGATGCCGACCTCGCTGCTCGGCATCGGCACGTTCGGCTACCACCTCATCGAAGAAGATTACTCCCTCTTCGACGGCTTCTATATGACGATCATCACGCTGTCCACCATCGGCTACGGTGAGACGAAACCGCTCGACGATCGTGGCCGAGCGTTCACGATCTTCTTGATCCTCGGCGGCGTCTTCACGTTTGCGTATTCCGCGTCGGAGATCATTCGCTCGATCGTCAGCGGCGAATTGGCAAGTTATCTGGAAAAACAAAAAATGGAACGCGCGCTTTCCCATTTACACGATCACATCATCGTCTGCGGATATGGACGCATGGGCCATCATGTGTGCAGAGAGTTCTCGCGCATGAAGAAAGAATTCGTGGTCATCGACCGCAGCGATTCCGCATTCAAGGACTTCCACATGCCGGGCGGCATCTCCCTGATCGGCGATGCGACGTCCGACGTCGTGCTGAAGCAAGCGGGCATCGAACGCGCCCATAGCTTGGTCACCGTGATGGCGTCGGACGCGGACAACCTGTTCGCGACGATGAGCGCTCGACTTCTGAATCCGAAGATGACGATTGTCGCGCGCGTGGAAGAAGTGCATTCCGAAGAGAAGCTGCTCCGCGCCGGCGCGAATCGCGTCGTGTCGCCGTACAACATCGGCGGCGCCCGTGTCGCCCATGCAGTGCTCAAGCCGACGGTCGTCGATTTCATCGAGCTGACGACGCGAACCGAGCACATCGAGTTGCAATTGGAGGAAGCGAAGATCGAAGCCAAGAGCACGCTGGCGAAGCGAACGCTGCGCGACACGCGCTTGATGGCGGACCATCACGTCATCATCGTCGCGATCAAGCAAAAAAGCGGGCACATGCTCTTCAATCCGCCGCCGGACACGATCCTCGACGCGGGGGACATTCTCGTCGCCATGGGCAGCCGCGCTCACCTGGCGTCGTTCAGCGGGCTGGCGAATCCGAAGCACTAATTTTCTTGATTATTCCAGGTGTAGTTCATTTCACCTTTCGTGCCGGACTCGACCACGATCCGTTTCGTTTGCGTCCGCGGCGCCGCCCAGATCCAGCGTGCCACGTCGGCGACTTCCGGATCGCGCTCCACGCGTTCCACGCGCCAGTTCGGCAGCCAGCAGACGACCTCGTATTCCCCGGACGGCACCTGATCGATTACGAAACGGCCGTCGCTGTCGGTGCGCACAAAATACGGATGTTCCGTCACGAACAAATGCGCGTGCAGCCAATAGTAACCGGCGGCGCACGTTAAATCGACGACGCCGGATTCCGCAAGCACGCGCTGATGGATCTTATCCGAACCGGAAAGCGGCATCGCAAAGAACGCGGCGCCACGGGCACGCAGAAGGTGATATTCCTTGTCGCGATTGGCGATTTCCACCGAATCACCGCGGCGGACGAAGCCGACGTCGCCTTGCTGAGCCAGCAACCGCCGTTCGTGAAACTCGACGCGCACTTTTGCGTGATCCCAGGGCTTCGAACGGCGCGGTTCCATGTCCTTGATAAAAACAACCACACCGACGACGCCGCGGTTTTTCGCATTCACGATCGGGAAGTGCGGCGTTGTAAAGCGGGCGGGATTCAAGTGGAGCTTCGGATTGTACGCAATGATGCGCTCAACCGTTTCCTTCGCGACGAGCACGTCCCCTTCCCAAACGACCCGGCCTTCAATCGTGCCGGTCGTGGCGGCGTCGAATTCCTGTGCCAACGGAGCTCGTTGTTGATCCGGTTTGCCCGGCGTCGGCTCGGGAGATTCCGCGCAGCCGACGATAACTGCCAGGCAAAAGAGAAGGATGCGTCCTTGCATGCCTCAGATGTACTACATTCTGGAGCGTCAGGGCAAGATGGAATTGGTCATTAATACCACTCCGGCGTCACCATCCATTGCAACGCGCCCATGCCCTTGGCAGGCACTTCGCCACATTGAATGAAAATGACACCCGCTTTCGCCAGGTCGATCTGCGCTCCTTTGGCGCCGAGCAGCCAGGCGGCGTATTCGCCAAGGTCCGGCATATGTCCGACCAGCCCGATCTTCGCGCTTTCCGATTTCAGCAAGAACTTGCTCAGTTTTCGAGGCTTCTGTCCCGGCGCCAGCAAATCGCACAGTTCCACCGCCAATTCCGGCCGTTCCCAGACGCGCGCGAGAATGTCGGCCGTTTGTTTCGCTCGCAATAACGGACTCGTGCAAAGTCGATCCAGCTCGATGCCTCTCGCTTGAAACGCCTTCGCCGCCGCTTCCGCCTGGCTTTCTCCCTTTTCGCTCAACGGCCGTTCTTCGTCGCTGGTGATGCCGTGCTCGCCCAGCGCGAGCGCGTCGGCGTGGCGGATCAAATAAAGTTCCACGAGTGCAGCTCCTAACCGAATAATCGTTGGGCCATCGCACCATGTCGCGAAAGCCGCGATTCAGGGATATGTGCCGCTGGGTTTGATTTCGGTTATAATAAAACACCTCATGCAAAGGGCAAAAGAATTCGACGTTTACCTTCACAGGAAATTCACAAAACGACACACTCATGAAGAGAACCGACATACGAAATATTGCGATCATCGCTCACGTTGACCACGGCAAAACGACGCTGGTCGATCAGATGATGCGCCAGTCCGGCCTGTTTCGCAGCGAAGAACTCGACCGCTTGCAAGGGGGGCAGCACGGCCTGATCCTCGACTCCAACGATCTCGAACGCGAACGCGGCATCACGATTTTGGCGAAGAATATCGCGCTCACCGTTGCCGGCGTCAAAATTAACATCATCGACACGCCGGGCCACGCGGACTTCGGCGGCGAGGTTGAACGCGTCCTGAAAATGGCGGACGGCTGCTTGCTGCTCGTCGATGCCGCCGAGGGGCCGTTGCCGCAAACGCGCTTCGTCTTGCGCAAGGCGTTCGAGTGCGGACTGCGGCCGATCGTCGTCATCAACAAGATCGATCGTTCCGATGCACGACCGACCGCCGTGCTCAACGAGGTGTTCGATCTCTTCGTCGAACTCGATGCCGACGACGCGACGCTGGATTTTCCCACGATCTTTGCGGCGGGCCGCAAGGGCATCTCGACCCCGGACCTCGCAACCGAGGCGGTCGATTTCAAACCGCTGTTCGAAGCGATCATCAAGCACGTGCCGGCGCCCGATGTCGAGATGGACGCGCCGTTGCAGATGCTGGTCATCTCGCTCGATTACAGCGACTACGTTGGCCGCATCGCCGTCGGCCGCGTCAATGCCGGCAAGATTCGCAAGAATCAGCGCATCGCGTTGATGAAGCACGATGGCACGCGCGTGGACAGCACGATCAAGCAGCTCTACATCTTCGATCTCCTGGGCCGAGTCGAAACCGATGAAGCACAAGCAGGCGACGTTTGCGCGGTCGTCGGGTTGGAGAGCCTCGACATCGGCGACACGATCGCGGACATCGATAATCCCGTCGCGTTGCCGCCGATCAAGATTGACGAGCCGACGCTCGACATGCTTTTTCGCATCAACGATTCGCCGTTCTGCGGCCAGGAAGGCACGTACGTGACGAGCCGGCAGCTGCGCGATCGCTTGAACCGAGAGTTGCAATCCAACGTGGCTTTGCGAGTCGTTCCCAGTGCGGACAAGCGCGACGAATTCTTCGTCTCCGGCCGCGGTTTGTTGCATTTGTCGATCTTGATCGAGACGATGCGGCGTGAAGGCTTCGAGTTGTCAGTCGGCAAGCCGCGCGTCATTTATCGCGATGTGAACGGCGAGAAGCACGAGCCGATCGAATATCTCGTGGTGGACGTGCCGACCGCGCACATCGGCTCCGTGATGGAGTTGGTCGGCAATCGCAAGGCCGAGTGCGTGAAGCTCGAAACGCGCGCCGATCAGTCGCACGTCGAATTCACAATCCCTGCTCGCGGCCTCATCGGCTTGCGTACGCGATTGTTGAACGCGACGAGCGGCCTGGCGATCATGCATCACACGTTCTACGACTATCAGCCGTCGCGCGGCACGATCCCGAGCCGTATTAATGGCGTCATGGTCTCGACCGAGACGGGCCGCACGACACCGTTCGCGCTCGACGGCTTGCAAGAGCGCGGCTCGTTGTTCGTCGGCGCGCCGGAGCCCGTGTACGCAGGGCAGGTCGTCGGCGAGCATTGCCGCGACAACGATTTGCCGGTCAATGTGTGCAAGGAAAAGAAGTTGACGAACATGCGCGCTTCGGGCAGCGATAAAAGCATCATCTTGAAGCCGCCGCGGCGCATGACGCTGGAGCTGGCGCTCGAGTACATCGAGGAAGATGAGTTGGTCGAGGTGACGCCCGGCGCGATTCGATTGCGCAAGATGTATTTGAAAGAGAACGACCGCAAAAAACAGGCGCGGCAAGACAAAAACGCGTAAAGCGCCGCTTGCGGTTTCGCGCGCGCGCCTCGCGCGAAACCGCAAGCGATTGTACATGAGAAAAAACACGTGGACTGCGCTTTGCATTCAAAAAAAATCGTCGCCCGTGATGAAGATTTCGCAAAGAGTTGCGATCAAAACGCAAAGTAATTCCCAAATGTTAATCATATCCGGGTTGACATTAATTCGCAGGACGTTATGATTCTCCTTCGTTGAGCGACAGCTGAATCACGCTGCTCCGATCAACAAGCGTCATTGGCAAACTCGCAGGCTGCCGGCGAGGCTCACAGGGCCGAAAGGATATGTGGAACCTCTTCGCTTCCCAGCGAAGACGTGCATCAAACCCAACCTGTCGTCGATGCACAACCACGTGGAACGAAAGACGCCGACAGTCAATTATTGTGAATGAACGTTGAAGAATTGACGAAGAGTTTTTCTTGCAAAGAGAACCATCGCCGGTATTGCTGCGCGCATATCGAGCGAAGCCGAGGCTTGCAGGTGCTGAATGGTATTTCGCCCGCGCCAGGGAAAGAGGCGCGGAATCGGCCAAGAATGGCCGAGGGTAAGGATAGCTTTCCTGAAGAAATACCATTCACGACCTGCAACGTCCGCGAGGCTAACAGGACGCACGGACGGTTCCCTGTTGGCCGCCCTTGATCTCGATCGAGGGTTGCAAGTCCCGCCCTAACCCGGCGGGGTGGTCCGGCAAGGACGCTGACCATATTGCAAGGCCGATCTCACGTCAGGATGACGCGGATCGGCCTTTTTTTTTGCGCGCATGTCGTTTAGCGTTTACGTTGACCCATCATAGATTCAAACGTCTTGGCTCGGGGCAAAGCGCCTTTGCAACTTACTCGTCAACAATCCGATAACCATGAAGGCCGGAAATACCACGGCTCCCGTAACGATTGCGCTCATGGAACCACAACCCATGCCGTATCTCAGCGCGAACACGATTCCCGTTTCTTCCGATGGGCCTCCCTCCAATAAGCAATAAACGGCACCGTACCCTCCAACGCCAACGTAGCTAGCTAAACCAGCGCACAATCCAACTTGAATTCCGTCCCGTTCCGTCGGCGTCGGTCGTCGAATGCGCCGCCACAGAATCGCGCCCGCGATGCCCGCGCATCCCGCTGCAAACACCGACGCATGCACAAGCCAATTCGGTTCCTCTTCGGAGTATTGAGCTAATCCGAAGCAACTCAGAAAGGACACGCCAATGCATAAACGAACGCCTGCAAACAAAAGTCCGACGAGGATCGACCAAACGATACTTGGCCTCGAAGCCGGCGCGGCCGCTTCGTCAATTACGGGCCGACTCGATTCCGCGCTTGAATTGAATGAATTACTCAAAATAACCCCGCACGTCGTCAACCGTTTTCGCCTTCTTGAGAAAACGCGCGAATTTCTTTAATTCGCCAACGTCAAGTTTTTCCGTGTACGACAAAAGTTTGACGCCCTCGCGTCCAAACTTGGCGTCGAGCAAGAGCTTGATTCCGTCAACCAATCCTCTCCGGTAGCCGATCCGCTCCACACTCGTGACGTATTCCATCTTCGTTTCCTCCTCATAGGCTTCGTGTTCAGCCCAGAAGCGATTCTCAAACTCGTCAGGCAACGCCATCATCCAATCGATCAATCGAAAAAGCCGGCGAACATCGTCCGCAGTCCAACTGCGTCGGTACAGCCCTTTCACAAGATCGAGCTTCTGTCGTCCCCGATTCGCAGGGTCGCCGCGCGTCGCCTGCGCTTGCAAATGCGCGAGCACGACCGCGCCAAAGGGATTGTCGCTGCGTTCCAACGCCGACAAGTCCGCCGCAAAGTCGAGCAACTTGGCGATCCGAAACGTCAAATGCAATCGGCAGCTCCAGTTCTCGTACTCAAAAGTCGTCGGCCGCCAGTTCGCGTTGTCATCGCACAACACCGCCAAGCTTACTACCTGTTGATTATACAACTGCCGCGCCGCGACGTGGTAATCGAACATCCGCTCGGGAAACTCCTTCTCATAGTCGCCCTGAATTTCAATGTGAATCAACAACCACCGCTCGCCGCCGTCCTTGAGCCAAATCTTGAATAACTTGTCGGCAAGACATTTGCCGACTTTGGCGCGGCGAACGATCTGCTGAAACTCCTTGTCGAGCGATTCATAGCCGCGCGTCCAATCGACATCGGTGTGAATATCAGCAAAAAAGAACCCCAGGAAGGACGGCAAATAGGCTTGCAGCGCCTCCTTCCAGGGGCTGTCGAAATCGTCGCGCGAATGGGACCGTTTAGCCATACGCGGACGAATGTTACCAACCCGTATCTCGGCCGCAATAACAATATCGCCTTTCGCGGATCACGTCGCTCAATCCAGACCAATGAATGACGCGGCCGCCGCTCAACTCGGCTGGCATGAAAGTTCGCATTCGTCTATCTTGATAGCAAATAACCACCCTCAACCGAGGCGAAGCTGATGTCTGTTCTCACCCAGATGAAACCGCGCGACGCGCTGCATGAATTGATGTCGCAGCGCATCCTCCTGCTCGACGGCTCGATGGGCGCCCTCATCTATTCGAAGAAGCCGCAGGAAGCCGACTATCGCGGCGAACGTTTCAAGTCACACGCCGTCTCGTTGATGAATTGCACCGAAGCCCTCGTTCTGACGCAGCCGGCGATGATCGAGGACATTCATCGCGCGTATTTCGATGCGGGCGCGGATATCGTCGAAACCTGCTCCTTCAACGGCACGCGCCTCGCACTCACGGAGTTCGGGCTCGACGGTTTTGTTCGCGAGATCAACGTCAAAGCAGCCGAGCTCGCACGCCGAGTCGCGGACGAATTCACGCGCCGTAACCCCGATCGGCCACGCTTCGTGGCCGGCAGCATTGGGCCGACCAATAAAGTGCTGTACATGCAAGCGGATCGCGTCGGGCAGGGGACGCGTTCGCTGTCATTCGACGATTTCGTTGAGAGCTATTACGAGCAAGTCGCGGCCCTCGTCGAAGGCGGCGTCGATTTGCTGGCCATCGAGACCGGCAACGACATCCTCGTCTTCAAGGCCGGCCTGTTCGCGATCGACAAGTACTGCGCCGAACACAACGTGCGCATCCCGACCATCGTCTCCGGCACCATCTATCATCCTGGCGGCCGCACGCTGTTGTCGCAGACGCCGGAAGCGTTTTATGTGTCCGTGTCGCACTTCGATGCGTTAAGTGTCGGCTTCAACTGCGGCGTCGGCGTCGAGATGCTGCGTGAGCCGGTCGAAAGTTTGGCGAACATCTCGCGGCTGCCCATCTCCGTCTATCCGAACGCCGGCCTGCCCGACGGCATGGGCGGCTTCCGCGGCCTCGGCAAGGACGGCACCGCCAAGATGCTCGGCGAATTCGCTCGCAAGGGCTGGGTGAACATCGTCGGCGGCTGCTGTGGCACGACGCCGGATTGGATCGCGGCGATTGGGCGTGAGATCGATGGCGTCAAGCCGCGGCCATTTGATGCCGCTTGCGGCTTAGCGCTCGAGCAGCGCCACGCGAACGCGAAGCCGCAAGCGGCCAGTTGCTGGTCCCGCTTCTGCGGCACCGAAGTCCTCACGATCCGTCCCGAAACCAACTTCGTCATGATCGGCGAGCGCTGCAACATCACCGGCTCGCTCAAATTCAAACGCCTGATCAAGGACGGCAACTTCGACGCCGCCGTCAAGATCGCGCGCGAGCAAGTCGAGGGGGGCGCCAACATCCTTGACATCAACATGGACGCCGACCTGATCGACGGCAAGGAAGCGATGACCAAGTTCCTCTACCTGCTCGCCGACGAGCCGACGCTGCAGGCCGTGCCGATCATGGTCGATAGCTCGAAGTTCGAGATCATCGAAGCCGGCCTGAAATGTCTGCAAGGCAAGGGCATCGTCAATTCAATCAGCCTCAAGGAAGGCGTGGACAAATTCCTCGAACAGGCCCGGCTTGTCAAACGCTACGGCGCCGGCGTCGTCGTCATGGCGTTCACCGAAAAGGATTTGATTCCCGGAGTTCCCGAAGGCCAGGCTGTCACCGCGGAAGACAAGGTCAAGATCAGCGCGTTTGCGTACAAGCTGCTCACCGAAGAAGTCGGCTTCGATCCGACCGACATCATCTTCGACACGAACATCCTCACCATCGGCACCGGCATGGATGAGCACAACAACTACGCCGTCGAGTTCTTCAACGCCGTGCGCG
>DAIOGM010000029.1:1818-18375 GCA_036745215.1 Gemmataceae bacterium | reverse complement strand
AACGTCAGCTTCAGCTTTCGCGGCAACGAGGCCGTCCGCGAAGCGATCAACGCCGTCTTCTTGTATCACGCGATCAAGGCCGGCCTCGACATGGGCATCGTCAATCCGAATCAGCTTCAAGTTTACGAAGAGATTCCGAAAGACCTGCTCGAACATGTCGAGGACGTCGTCCTCAACCGCCGGCCCGATTCGACGGATCGCCTGCTCAAGTTCGCCGAGACGGTCAAGAAGAAAGACGCGTCCGTCGTGCAGACCAATACCTGGCGGCTCGCCCCGGTCGAGGAACGCCTCAAGCACGCCCTCGTCAATGGCATCGCCGATCACATCGACGAAGACGTCGAAGAAGCACGCAAGAAATACGAACGCCCGCTGCAAATCATCGAAGGCCCGCTCATGGACGGCATGAACGTCGTCGGCGACCTCTTCGGCGCCGGCAAGATGTTTTTGCCGCAAGTCGTCAAGACGGCGAACGTCATGAAGAAAGCGGTCAAGTATTTGCTGCCGTTCATGGAAGCCGAACGCCTGAAGAGCGGCCAGGTGCATACGTCGCGCGGCAAGATCCTCATGGCGACCGTGCGCGGCGACGTGCATGACATCGGCAAGAACATCGTCGGCGTCGTCCTGGGCTGCAACGATTACGAAGTTATCGACCTCGGCGTCATGACGCCGTGCGAGAAGATCCTTGCTGAGGCGAGGAAGCACGCGGTGGACATGATCGGCCTGTCCGGCCTGATCACGCCGTCGCTCGACGAGATGGTTCATGTCGCCAAGGAGATGCAGCGCGAAGGCTTTACGATTCCGCTGTTGATCGGCGGCGCGACGACCAGCCCCAAGCACACCGCGGTGCGCATCGCGCCGTGTTATGCGAACGTCACGATTCACGTCAAGGACGCGTCGCGCTGCGTCGGCGTCGTCGAACGCTTGATGAAGCCGGGGTCGCGCAAGGAACTCGATAACGCCAATCGCGACGCCCAGGAAAAGGACCGCGAGAACTTCCGCAAACGCCGCGAACGCAAGCTGGCGTCGTTTGCGGAAGCGAAGGCGAAGCGCTTTCACATTGACTGGGCACATTCTGACCTGCCGAAGCCCGCGTTCATCGGCGTGCGCGTGATCGACGATTTGCCGCTCGACGCGCTCGTGCCGTACATCGATTGGTCGCCGTTCTTCATGTCGTGGGAACTGCGCGGCAAGTATCCGGACATCCTCAAGGACGCCGTTGTCGGCAAAGAAGCAAGTGACCTGTTCGCGAAGGCGCAGACGCTGTTGCAAAAGCTATTGAAACGCCACGCCATCCAGGGCCGCCGCGTCGAAGGCTCCGCGCCGATTCAAGCACGCGGCGTCTACGGCTTCTTCCCCGCCAACTCGGACGGGGACGACATCGTCATTTACACCGATGATACGCGCACGCACGAAGCGTGCCGCATGCCGATGCTGCGCCAGCAATGGGAACGCGAAGGGCAAACCAACTTCCGCAGCCTGGCCGACTACATCGCGCCGGTCGAGAGCGGCCGGCACGATTATCTCGGCGCGTTCGCCGTCTCCGCGGGCTACGGCGTCAAGGAAATGGTGGACGAATACAAGAAGAACGGCGACGACTACAACGCGATCCTGGTCGAATCCATCGCGGACCGTTTGGCGGAGGCGTTCGCGGAATACCTGCACAAGAAGGCGCGTCAAGAATGGGGCTACGGCGTCAACGAAGGCCTGAGCACCGACGACCTGATCGACGAAAAATACCGCGGCATCCGCCCCGCCGCCGGCTATCCGTCGTGTCCCGATCACACCGAAAAGGCCACCGTGTGGAAGCTGCTCGACGTGGATGCGAACATCGACATGAAGCTCACGGAAAGCTACGCCATGTGGCCCGCCGCCAGCGTGAGCGGCCTGTACTTTGCGCATCCGCAAGCGACGTACTTCGCGGTCGATCTCGTCACACGCGACCAGGTCGAGGATTACGCTCGCCGCAAGCATATGCCGACCGCGGAAATCGAACGCTGGCTGCAGGCGAATTTGGCGTATGACTCGCAATAGATTTGGCGATTCTCGATCATCGGCCTGTGCGGAATCTCGCGAGCGTGCCCTGGATTGGTTGAAGGGTGCGATTAAATGGATTGAGGACCAATCCTAATACCTCCAGCGTCACCGCACCGAGGAGGGCGTCGTCGCCGGGCTCGCCAAGGATGACCGGCGTATGTCCGTCCCCCTGCGGCAACGCGATGTGGCATTCCGATATATCGCGTTTCACCTTGGTGCCGTCAGCCAAAGCGAAAGTCATCGAGCGTTTGGGCTTCAGGCCGATGGCTTTCCAGTCCTTCTCCGGCAACAGAGAATAGATGGCCCCGCTGTCCACGAGAAATTCAAGCGTGGCCTTCTTGCCTTTTTTGCCCGTAACCGTGCCTTCGATGAAAGTAAGGCCCATGTCGAAACCTCAAACGCGTGGAATCAGGATTTGCTATTTTGATTGTACAACGAGGGTGGGCACCAATCGACTGAGCAATCTAATCGCAGTCGAATGCAGGTGCAAAACGCGCAACCAACCGAGTGCTGTGCCATGACCAATCGGCGACGTCTCGTCGGCCTCATCACACTGGCCCTTCTCGCAGCCGCATATCCGACCTATTTGTTCCTGAGTCGCTCACACCCAAGTCACGACGTTTTCCTTGAAATGAACCTGGGCATGGCCAAAGCTGATGTACGAATCATGCTGGGCGGACTTCTGGCAAGGCCCGACAAGACCAAGACTTGGCCCTGGGGCAATGAGGAAATCTGGCTCAGCGACGATGGCGCGGTCTTGGTGGTTTTCGATCACTACGAAAAACTAAGCTACAAGGAGTGGATCGAACACATGCGTCGAAAAACCGCCCGTGAGATGCTGTCTGACATGTTTTGGCCACAGCGCGTTCGTGAATAACTAGCGCCAGGCCAAGCATGAGAGCAAAAACCTACTCCCAACCAATCTCACAATTTTTTAAGAATTCGTTTGATTTCTTAAAAAACCTTAAGTATCTTGTCGTCTACACTTCTGACTTGTAACTCATTCGTCCCGGCAAATGCGTAGAGGCTAACTTCGGAACGCGCATTCACGTGTGGAGTACGCGCGATGAAAAGAAGCATGGTCCTCCTTCTTGGTGTTATTCTGGCTTTCGCCGGCGCCAACATGCTGTTTCAGCATGATGCCCGGCAGGGAACCTTCAACAAGCTCGCTGTTGGAATGCCCAAATCCGAAGTTCGGCAGCTGCTGGGAGGACCGCTCGCGACGCCGGATCGAGCTCGGCAGTTGCGTACGGGTGAGGATGAAGAAATCTGGCTGGGACAAGACGGCGCCATCATCGTCACTTTCAAAAGGGATTCCCTCATTTACCTGGAATGGGTCGAGCCGGAAGCCGTGAACTATCTCACCGGCTTCAGCCAATGACAACGCATCGCATCGCCGTGCCTTGCCAATCCGAACAATCACGTCATGACAAATCGCTGCGCTCGTCCGCGGCCTTCCATTAATTCGCCCTAATGTGGTTGGCATTTCCGGTACTTTTCGTCATAATCGCAGTTAGATGCGTGTCCGATACTCTAGCCGAGGGTAATCATGCTCCCGCGCTTTCTCGCTGCCGCGTTCCTTTTTGGCCTCTTCGCGACTCTTGCCGACAGTCAGCCGTCCGCTCAGAAATCGCCGCGCGAAGCGCTGCAAGAGTTCAGCGACCTCATCGGCGTCTGGAACGCCACCGGCACGCCGGTCGGCTCGCGTGAAGAAATTCAGAAGGGTTTTTGGACCGAAAAGATGGACTGGGGCTGGAAGTTCAAGGACAAGGACGCCTGGATCGTCGTCGAATTCACCAAGAGCAAATATTACACGAACGGCGAGCTGCGCTATGTGCCCGAGAAGAATCATTTCACGCTGACGTTGAACACGGTCGCGAAAGAAAAAATCACCTACGTCGGCAACATCGAGACGCGCGACAAGACGAAAATCTTCACCGTCGAACGCGAAGGCGACAAGGAAAGCCAACGGCTCATCTTCACGTTTTTGCATCCAGAACGATTCCTCTATCGCTATGAAGCGAAGGCGGAAGGCCGGCCGCTCTATTCGAAGAAATGGTCGGTCGGCGCCACGCGCGACGGCGTCGCCTTCGCCGCGGGTTCGGGCAAGCCGGAGTGCATCATCTCCGGCGGCACGGGCACGACGGCGGTTTCGTATCAGGGTAAGACATATTACGTATGCTGCTCGGGTTGCCGTGATGAGTTCAATGCCACGCCCGCGAAGTACGTCGCCGAGTGGGAAGCGAAGCAGGCAAAGGCCAAGAAGAAATAGACCGGTTTACGTTTAGCGCTCGCAGGTCGCTGTCAATGGCGTTAGTTCTTGACGGCGACCTGCGAGCGCTAAACGTTAACGCGCCTTCCATTCCGCATCCTTTCCGATAGAAATCCTTTCGCAATCCCATCACGATTACAAACGAAAGGTACCACCCATGCGCGCATGCCTCGTCTATTGCGTCGTCGCTGTTTTGTTAAGCGGCACCCAACCGCTTGGCGCGCAACAGTCCAAACGCAACATCACGGTCGATGATTACTTCACACAGGCAGATCTTTTCGGCGTCGCGAATTCTGCCAAGCATATCGCGTACACCGAAGGCCGCTGGCAGGACTCGACGGACGACCGGAAGACCGATTTGTGGATCGTGCCGACTACGGGCGGCGCGGCGAGGCGTTTGACCGATGATCGGCCCAGCGCCCGCTCGCCGCAATTCAGCCTGGACGGCGGGACGATCTTCTATCTCGCCAATCGCAAACGCGAAGGCGAGAAGCGGCCCCCGTATGACGGCAAGGCCCAGGTCTGGCGCGTCGGCTTTGACGGCAAGCCGCCCAGCCGGCCCGTCACGCAAATCGACGGCGGCGTCGAAGCGTATGAACTATCGCGCGACGGCAAGTCGCTTTATTACCTCGTCCACGTTGACAAGATCGAGCACGACGACTTCGGCCTTCGCTCCAGGTTCTCCAAGCTCGAATATGGCGACGGGCAGAATCGGCACGGGCAAGTCTGGAAGCTCGATCTCGAATCGATGCGGACCCAGAAGCTTATCGACGCGGGCCGCAATATTCGTGAGTTCGCGGTGGCGCCGGACGAGAAGCGCATCGCCATGATCACGACGCCGGACGACAAGGTCGTCAGCTTCGAGGGGCAATCGCGCGTCGATGTGTGGGATGCGAAAAGTGGGAAAATCGTGACGGTGCCGGAAGCCGTCTATCGCACGGAGATGCCGTCGCCGTACGCTTGGCTCGAGAAAATCGCGTGGAAGTCGTCCAGCGATGCGCTGGCGTTCGGCGTCATCTTCGACGGGTATCCGGCCGAGATCGTGATCGCCGATTTGCGCAAGAACGAGCCGCGCGCGTTCAGGATGCCGCGCTTCAACCCGCACATCCGCGGCTACGGCTCGCCGTTGCAATGGACCGAAGGCAAGGACGAGCTGATGTTCCTTTCCGAATTCGAAGGCCGAGTCCAGCTCGCCGTCTTTGGAAATGTGCTGGCTCGGAAGCGAGAGTACTCCAACTTTCTGACGAAGGGTGACCGTGTCATCGAGGCATTCTACGCCAGCACCGATCCGAAAAACCCGGACGGCTATGCCGTCATCATGGCGACGCCGACTCAATTCGCGGACATCTACACCAACACCGGAACCGACGGCTCTCTGAAACAAATCACGAATGTCAATCCGCAAGTCGCGGCCTGGAAACTGCCAAAGCTCTCCGTCGTCTCCTGGAAGGGCGCCGGAAGCCAAACGGTCGAAGGCATCCTCGAACTGCCGCCCGATTACAAGAAAGGCGACAAGGTCCCGCTCGTCGTCGAAATCCACGGCGGACCGACGACGGCAATGTACTTCAAACTTCAATATTGGATCTACGGCCGCACGCTGCTGCCCGCACGCGGATATGCGGTTCTCTGCCCGAATTATCGCGGCTCGACGGGTTATGGCGACAAGTTCACCACCGATCTGATTGGCCGCGAGAATGATCTCGACGTCGAAGACATCCTCAAAGGCGTCGATGCGCTCGTCGAACAAGGCATCGCCGATCCGGAACGATTGGCGGTGAGCGGCTGGTCCAACGGCGGATATCTGACCAATTGCATCATCACGAAAACGAATCGCTTCAAGGCGGCGATTTCCGGCGCCGGCATCGTGGACGCCGTCATGGAATGGGGCTCCAACGATGAGCCGGCGTACACGATGGTCTTCAAGCAAGGCTTCCCGTGGAACGCGGCCGAGAAGTATCACAGGGCGTCGCCGACGTATCACCTCGACAAGGTGCGTACGCCGACGCTAATTCATGTCGGCGCCAACGACGAGCGTTGCCCGCCGGGGCAGAGCCGCATGCTTTATCGCGCCTTGAAGGAGTACAATAAAACACCTACGGAATTGATCGTATACCCCGGCGAAGGCCACGGCATCGGCAAGATGAGCAATCGCCGCGCGAAAATGGAATGGGACCTGGCGTGGTTGGACCGGTATGTGCTGGGGAAGAAGTGAGCGAGTTAACGTTTAGCGTTCGCATGGCGGCGCGCGAGCGCTAAACGTAAACAGCCAGCTGCTGGCGTTATTTGCAATTTTCAACGCCGTTGCCGTTTCTTGCCACGCTTCATTTTCAATTCCGGGAACTCAAAGCAAATCGCAAACTCCGAAAAACAATTTTCACGTCGTCGTAAATCCTTGCTTCCATTGGCTTTTTGACGCAGCTAAAGGCTACATTGCCGCCGACGACGCCTTTGGCATCACGTTCGCTCACATTGACCTAGGAACATAGGAGAACGACCATGCAAACGCATCATCGGAACGAGTGTCACGGCCACGAACGCATGCCGTTGCCCCACATGCAGCTTCCCGAAACTCGGCCGTCGATCCTCGACCCCTGTCTTGAGAGTGAACCGTGGATTGACAAATGCCCCTGTGCTGACACGCTTGTCCTCTTTTTGCATAATCACCCCATTACCATCATCGCCGGCTCGAATTTGGAATGCGTCTCGTTGACGATGCGGCTCAATCAACTTCGCCATCGCATGCCGCGCCTTGAATTCGAAGTCGCAGACGCACGCGAATAGAGATCTCAAGCCGTTGCGCCGCCATCGATCACGAAGGTCTGCCCCGTCACGAACGACGCTTCCTCCGACGCCAAATAAAGCGCCATGCCGCCGATCTCTTCGGGCTGCCCGACGCGGCCGATCGGTTGCGTCGCTTCGACGTGCTTGCGGTGCTCTTCGTTTTGCCAAAAGTAAGCGCTGAATTCCGTTTGAATCAATCCCGGTGCGATGGCGTTGACGCGCACGCCAAGCGGCCCGAATTCACGCGCGAGGCTCCGTGTGATCATGATCAGCCCCGCCTTCGTGAAGCTATAGAGCAGGCCGCCCGCTTGGGGTTCCAGGCCGGAAATGGACGCGATGTTGATGATCGAGCCGCTTTTGCGTGCGATCATCTTCGGGGCAGTCAAGCGAACGAGCCGCAGCGCCGATTTGACGTTGATCTCGACCATCTTGTCGATCATTTCATCGGTAATGTCGAGCGACGAACCTTGATGCACGTTCGTCGCACTGTTGTTGACAAGGACATCCACGGGGCCGAGCTGGGCTTCGGTCGCGCGAACGAGATTCTCAAGTTGATCCATTCGGCCAACGTGGCAGGCGATCGGCACGACTTTGCCGGGCAATGACTTGAACTCGTCGGCAGTCTTCTGAAGAACCTCCATCTTCCGGCTGGCGATGGCGACGTCGGCGCCGGCCTCGGCCAAACGTTGTGCGATGGCCTTGCCGATGCCGCGGCCGCCGCCGGTGACGATGGCGACTTTGCCCTTCAATGAAATCGACGCACTCATGGTGTTCCCTTCCCGTAGGGACAAGCGGCTCGCTTGTTCCTGAAACTCCGGGACAAGCGAGCCGCTTGTCCCTACGTAGGCCTAGACCTTTCCCAACAAAAGGGCACGGTCCGCCTGCTCGCCCAGAACGGCGACCCATGCGTTGAGGCGTGCGAAACGCGGGTCACAGGTTTTGCCGCGCACATAACGCGCATAAATCTGCTGCACGATGCCGGAGATTTTGAACAGGCCGAAGCAATAGTAGAACAACGCGTTCGTCAACGGCCGGCCCGTTTGTTCTTGATAGCGTTCGATCAACTCGTGCCGCGTGAGGCTGCCGGGCAAGTAGGTCGGCCCGGCGGCGACGCGGCGCAACGGCTCCGGATCGTTCGCCTCGACCCAGTAGCCGAGCGTTGTGCCCAGGTCCATCAACGGATCGCCGACGGTTGCCATTTCCCAGTCGAGGACCGCGACGATGCGCGTCAGATCGCCCGAGTCCAACAGCAGGTTGTCATACTTGTAGTCGTTGTGAATGAGCGCGGCCCCGCTGTCGGTCGCAGGGAGATTCTCCACGAGCCACCGCGCGGCGCGTTCGAGGCCAGGCACGTCGTCGGTCCTGGCGTCGGTGTACCGTTTGATCCAGCCTTGCACCTGACGCGCGACATAGCCATCCGGCTTGCCAAAGTCGCCGAGTCCTGCTTCTTTGTAATCGAGCGTGTGCAACCGAACGAGATTGTCGATGAACGCCAGACCGAGCCGATTCGCCGTCGCCGCATCGACAACAAGGGCCGGCGGCAACGGATGACGCAGGATCACGCCGTGCCGCCTCTCCATGATGTAGAACGGCACGCCGAGTACGGATTCGTCATCGCAAAAATGGCACGGCCGCGGCGCCGGTGGATAAATGTCCGCGAGCGCCGACAGCACGCGAAATTCGCGTCCCATATCATGAGCGGTCTTGACCTGATTGCCGAACGGTGGGCGGCGCAGAACCCATTCGGTGGGTCCGCAATGCATCAGGTACGTCAAGTTGGAGTGCCCACACGCAAATTGCTCGATGGTCAACGGCCCCGCGAAGTCCGGCAAATGTTCACGCAAGTACGCTTCGAGCCGATCGAGCGGCAACTCTTCGCCGGGACGTATTGGAACGGCGTGATCGATTGGATGACTCATGACAACCTCCGCGCGCTGGTGATTCACGGCGTGCGCTGAAGTTCAATCTTGGCGATGGACTCGCGGTGAACCTCGTCCGGGCCGTCCGCGAGGCGCAGAATTCGGGCATGCGCCCACGCGGCGGCGAGGCCGAAGTCATCGCACACGCCCGCGCCGCCGTGCGCCTGGATGGCGCGATCGATGACACGCAATGCCATCGTCGGCGCCGCGACCTTGATCATCGCAATCTCCGCTCGGGCGGTTTTGTTGCCAACGGTATCCATCAGGTACGCAGCCTTGAGCGTCAACAGCCGCGCCTGCTCGATATCGATGCGCGACTCCGCGATGTCCGCGCGAATCGTCCCCTGTTCGGCGAGCGGCTTGCCGAACGCGATCCGCGCCTTGACGCGCCGGCACATCGCTTCCAGCGAGCGCTCCGCCAGGCCGATGAGCCGCATGCAATGATGGACGCGGCCCGGTCCGAGCCGGCCTTGCGCGATCTCGAAGCCGCGCCCTTCGCCGAGGATCAAGTTCGCGGCAGGAACGCGCACGTTGTCAAAGAGAACTTCCGCGTGTCCGTGCGGCGCGTCATCGTAGCCGAAGACGTTTAGTAATCGCTCGACACGAACGCCCGATGTATCCATCGGCACGAGGATCATCGACTGCTGTCGGTGCGCCAGCGCCGACGGATCGGTCTTGCCCATGAAGATACATATTTTGCACCGCGGATCGCCGGCGCCGGACGTCCACCACTTGCGGCCATTGAGAACATATTCATCGCCCTTCCGCACAATGCTGCTGCGAATGTTGGACGCATCGCTGGAAGCGACGTCGGGCTCCGTCATCGCAAAACAGGACCGGATCGTGCCATCGAGCAGCGGCTTGAGCCAGCATTCCTTTTGCTCGGGCGTGCCGTAACGCACGAGCACTTCCATGTTGCCGGTGTCCGGCGCCGAACAGTTGCACGCCTCGGCCGCAATGAGCGAGCGCCCCATGATCTCGCACAACGGCGCATATTCCAAATTCGTCAGGCCCGCGCCGTATTCGCTCTCCGGAAGAAACAGATTCCACAACCCCGCCGATCGTGCCTTGGCTTTCAACTCTTCCATGATGGGCGGGATTTTCCAGCGCCCGCCGGCGTTCTGCTGTTCGTGGTACGTCTTATCCTTCGGCAATATCGCATCTTGCAAGAAGGCGGCGAGCTTCGCTTGCAAGTCCTTTACCTTCGCAGAGTGTTCGAAGTCCATGATCATCCCTCGACGCCGGTTTGGTTCATGAGACGGGCCCGATCAATCGGAAAACGCCAGGCCGCGACGAAAAAAAGCGGTACTGCCAACAGTCCCATGTTGCCAATAACAAATAGGCCCCAGCTCATCGGCCGATCGACGTAGTCCGCCAACACATCACACAATCGGCCCGCCAGGAACGATCCGGGAGCGATGCCCAGCAAGTTGACGCTGAAAATCAGGACTGCGATTATTGTGGAGCGAACCGTGGCAGGGACAAGGTCCTGCACTGTCGCGAACAACGCTCCGTAAAAGAACGTCATCGACACGGCCCCGGCGACACAGGCGACGCCAAACCAGAACGAGTCGGCCGGCAACAGGCGAGCGCTGAGCGCGATCGGGCACAAGACGATTTGACCGCAGGCCAGGAAAATGAGCCGGCCTGCGGACCAGCGGCGATGAAACCAATCGCCCAGCCAGCCGCCGAGGACGTTGCCCGTCACGCCGCCGACGAGAAAAGTCGTTCCCAGAAAAACGCCCGCCTGCCCCTGGGAGAAACCATGTTCACGGCGCAGCCAGATGACGTCGAAAAAGTTGGCGCCGATCGCAAAGAGGATCGTCACGCCGCCCAGAATCGTCAAGATTAACGCAGGCGAACGAAACACGTCCGCGGAGACCGCCGTCGGACGTTCGCCCACATGAGAAGCTTCCATCGCACCGCGCGGCGGGTCGGCAATGGACCACGTGATGATTGCGAGCGGAAGCCCCAGGACGCCGAGCAGAAAAAAGCACTCGCGCCACCCGCCCAGGAGCGGACCGAGGACGCCGGACAAGATCATGCTCAAACCGACTCCGACCGGGATGCCCAGATAGTAAATACCGATCGCGAGCCCGCGCGAGCGCGGCCGAAACACGTCGCCGAGCATCGAGATGGCCGCGGGCGTCAACGTCGCTTCGCCGACGCCGACGAGCACGCGCGCGGCCGCCATCTGCCAAAAATTCTCCGCCAACCCGGACGCGGCCGTCAGTGCGCTCCAGAGGGACAGTCCCATCGCGATGATGCGCGGCCGGCGCCAGCGATCCGACAGCGCGCCGAGAAAGACGCCGACCAGCGTGTAAAAAAGCACGAACACCAAGCCGGTGAGGATGCCGAATTCCCACAACTCCAGCTTCAGATCGACCGTGATCGGCTCGCCGAAGCTGGTGATCAATTGGCGGTCCACGAAATTCATCACGTTGAGCAACGTGAGGAACCCGAGCAGAAGCCACGCGGAACGCGGTGTCGAGTCTTGATTCATGTGCGGCGCATCGTGGTGCGGGCGGCTCGCCTGCACGGGAAAATGTGCAGGCGAGCCGCCCGCACCACGTGATCCATTTACTTCGGTGTCGGTCGTTTCATCCGCATGCTCAAGATGCGTGCCAGCTCCGGGATCGGTTCCTTGTGATCGTCCACGCGAAGGTCGATGAAGCGATCGCTGAAGCCGTTGGGCCCGGCTTTTTCACGTACAACCAGGATCGCCGCCGCTTGCTTGCCGCGCTTGTCGCCGCCGGCTTTCTCGGCCGCTTCCAGCGCCGCCATCATGCGCCAGGCGAGCGGTCCCTTGGCGTCCTCGAATGCCTTGGCCATGTTGGTGATGACGGCTTCGCCCGCCAGGATGTTGCCTTGACACGTGTAGTTTTCGCCCATCTTGTGGCCGGCGTACGCGTTGCAACCCGTGCCCGTGAACGCAGCCGCTTTTCCTTTCGCGTCCACGAGGCCGAGTTGACGGCGGTCGATGCCCTTGTCGGAATCGCACAGCGCCTTGAGCGCCTCGTCGGCGCTCATGCCTTTCGCAAGTAGATCCAGGCCGTTGGGGCCGTGCATGACATTGACCGATGCCTGCGTCGCGACGGCGCCGACGTTCGCCTTGGCAAATGGCACCGCATTGCCGACGCCGAGGTATTTCGACGCCACCGCGACGCCCCATTCCTTGCGTTCGGGGTCGTAAGCGACAATCGAAAAGGTGTTGACTTCGACCTCGCTAACGGTCGGAACGGCTTTGCCCGCCAAGGCGCCGTAAGCGAGAGGCAGCAGCAGAACGCTGATGCCCGCGATGAAGGAGCGACGCGTCATGGTGAATCTCCGCGATGTGAATGGCAACATCAACCTTTCAGCGGGCTGGAGTATAGACGATGCTTTGCCGCTTCGCAAGGATTGCGGCATCGGAATATTCTTGCATTGCATCCATCGCAATCGACAATGAAGTCGTCCGGGCTAGAGACCATTCAAAGTTCAGAAATGGGGTAATGTAGGGTGCGTCAAGCGTACTCGCGCGGACGCACCTCGCAGTTGCAAGGGCATGGTGCGTCCGCGCGGGTACGCTTGACGCACCCTACGTATGTGCGACCCCTATTGAAAGACTGAAAACGCAGTAGGTTCCCGCCTATCCCGCCGAGGTCAAGATGAACTCGACCACGATTCGAATGACACTCCTTCTCTCGATCGTTGTCCTCGTGTCGGCAGCCTTGAGTCGCGAATCCTGGTCCGGCCCGGCCGAGACGAAATTGCCGGACGGCGTCACGGCGGTATGGGACCTCGACAAGGCGCAGCGCGAGAAAACCGCGACGCGCGAGCGTGTCTGTCTCAACGGCCTTTGGCGCTGGCAGCCGGCGAGTCCGAGTGCGGATGCCGTGCCCGCGGATCGGTGGGGGTTTTTCAATATTCCCGGCTTCTGGCCCGGCACGTCGAACTACATTCAAGAAGACACGCAAACGCTGTACGAGCATCCAAATTGGAAGAAGCTTGAGGCTCGCGACGCCGTCGCCGCGTGGCATCAACGCGAGATCACGATCCCCGCCGACTGGAGCGAGCGGCACATCACCTTGTCCATGGAGTATCTCAATTCGCTCGCCATCGTTTACCTCGACGGCAAAAAAATCGGCGACGCCCGCTTTCCCGCCGGCGAGGTCGATTTGACGAACGCGTGCAAGCCTGGCGAGAAGCACGTCCTCAGCGTGCTCGTCGTCGCCGTGCCGCTCAAGGGCGTCATGCTTTCGTACAACGACACGAACTCGGCCCGCACCGTCAAGGGCACCGTCGAACGCCGCGGCCTGTGCGGCGACGTTTGGCTCACGAGCACGCCGGCGACGGCGCGCATCACCGATGTCAAGATCGACACGTCGGTTCAGAAAAGCGAACTCACGGTGAGCGCCGCGCTCAGCGGGTTGGATGTAAACTCGATGTACGCCCTGCGCACGAAGCTGACCAAAGGGAACAAGATCATCCGTGAATTCACCGGCCAGGCATTCAAGGCAAGCGACTTGAAAGCCGGGAGCATCGAAGTTGCAGAGAAGTGGAAGCCGGAGAGTTTGTGGGACATCCATACGCCACAAAATCGGTTCGATGCGCACGTCGAACTCATTGAAGCAGATGACAAAGTGCTCGACGCATTCGCGCCAATTCGCTTCGGCTTCCGCGAATTCTGGATCGACGGCAAGGACTTCTATCTCAACGGCACGCGCATCTTCCTCTCCGCGGTCCCGCTCGACAACGGCCAGCTCGGCGCTCGCTGCGCGTCTTACGAAGGCGCCCGCGAAACGATGAAGCGGCTGCAAAGCTTCGGCATCAACTTCGTCTACACGCACAACTACGGCTGCACGCCCGGCTCGCACGTCAGCTTCGCGGAAATCTTGCGGGCCGCGGACGACGTCGGCATGCTCGTCGCGCTCTCGCAGCCGCACTTCGGCAATTACGATTGGAAGGACGACAACGCAGACAAGAACAACAACTACGCCCGCCACGCGGAGTTCTACGTGCGAGCGGCGCAGAATCATCCATCCGTCGTCGCCTATTCGATGAGCCACAACGCGACCGGTTACGGCGAAGACATGAACCCACATATGATGGACGGCCGCAACGATCCACGCAAAGGCGACACGTGGTCCAGCAACAACGCGCGTTCGGCGCTGCGTGCCGAAGCGATTGTCAAAGGATTCGATCCGAGCCGTATCGTTTACCATCATTCGTCGGGCAATCTCGGCTCGATGCACACGGTCAATTTCTATGCGAACTTCACGCCGATTCAGGAGATGTCCGACTGGTTCGAACACTGGTCCACGAACGGCGTCAAGCCGTTGTTCCCGTGCGAGTACGGCGTGCCCTTCACGTGGGATTGGACGATGTACCGCGGCTGGTACAAGGGAGAGCGCAACTTCGGCAGCGCCAAGGTGCCGTGGGAGTTTTGCCTTGCGGAGTGGAACGCCCAGTTCGTCGGCGATCGCGCTTACAAAATCAGCGAACGCGAGAAGCAAAACCTGCGCTGGGAGGCGGGGCAGTTCAAGCAAGGCAACCTCTGGAATCGCTGGAGCTATCCGCACCACGTCGGCTCGCGCGACTTTGAGGAACGCGAGGAGATCTTCGCCCGCTACATCGCCGACAACTGGCGTGCCCATCGCACCTGGGGCCTGTCCGCGAATTCGCCGTGGGAGTATCACGCGTTCTGGAAGCTCAAGGACGGCGTCAAAACCGGTCGTCGAACCTTCAAGGTCGATTGGGACAATTTACAAAAGCCCGGCTTCAGCTTCGATTACACGCAACGGCAAAACGGGCAGATGACCACCGACTTCGACGCCGCCGACTGGGTCCCGACGGAAGCGGCGAAGGCACTTTATCGAAACAACATGCCGCTCCTGGCGTACATCGGCGGGCCGCGCTTCGCATCCGACGCCGCCGCGAAAAAGGGCGACGTCCGGCCCGGCTTCACGGCTCGCCACGCCAACTACAAACCCGGTGAGACGATTGAAAAGCAGCTCATCGTCATCAACAATTCGCGCAAAACCATCGCCTGCGACTGTGAATGGACTCTGAAGCCCGCCGTCCTCGGCCGACGGAAAATCGCGATCGCGGCAGGCGGCCAGGAACGCGTCCTGGTGCGCATCCCGCTGGCGCCGACGTTTCGCCCGGGCACGTATGAACTCGCGGCGACGTTCCGCTTCGACAGCGCCGAAACGCTAAAGGACACCTTCACGATCCACGTGCTGCCGCCGTTTGACGACTTGCCGGTACTGCCCAGAATCGCCCTTTTTGATCCCAAGGGCGAGACCGCCAAGGCGCTGACGGCGCTGGACGTGAAGTTCAAACGCATCGACGCGGTGGCGGATTTGGCTGGCTTCGACGTGCTCATCGTCGGCAAGGACGCGCTGACGCTGGACGGGCCGGCGCCGGACATTGGCCGGGTTCGCGATGGGTTGAAAGTGATCGTCTTCGAACAAACTGCGCCCGTGCTAGAACGGCGTTTCGGCTTTCGCGTCGCGGAGTACGGCCTGCGCGAAGTGTTCAAACGCGTACCCGATCATCCGCTTTTGGCCGGCATCGAGGCCCATTACTTGCGCGACTGGCGCGGCGACGCGACGATCCTTGATCCGAAGCTGAGCTATACGATGCGGCCGCGTTATGGGCCGACCGTGAAATGGTGCGATATCGAGGTGCCGCGTGTCTGGCGCGTCGGCAACCGTGGCAACGTCGCTTCGGTACTCATCGAGAAGCCGGCGCGCGGCGATTTTCTAGCGATCGTGGACGGCGGCTTCGGGCTTCAGTACAGCCCGCTTTTGGAGTATCGCGAAGGCAAGGGCATGATCGTGTTCTGCCAGATGGACGTGACGGGCCGCACCGAACGCGAACCCGTGGCCGCGTTGGTGACCCGCAATATTCTCGACCACGTCGCTTCTTGGAAGCCCTCGCCGATCCGTAAGACGGTCTACATCGGCGAGGCCGCCGGCAAGAAGCATCTTGAGGCGATGGGCCTGGCCGTGAACGATTTTGCGAAGGACACCCTGAAAACCGATTGCGTTCTGATCATCGGTCCCGGCGGCGTAAAAAAACTGACTACGGATGTCGGCGCGGTCACGGATTTTCTTTTGGTCGGCGGCGGGATGCTCGCGGTCGGCCTCGAGGAGTCTGAATTGAAGTTTTTGCCCTTCGTTGTCGTTGCGACAAAACGCGAGCACATCGCCGCCCACTTCGCGCCGTTCAATCGCAAATCGCTGCTCGTCGGAATCAGCCCCGCTGACGTGCACAACCACGATCCGCGCGAGTTGACGCTCATCACCGAAGGCGTCAACTCCTTCGGCAACGGCATCGTCGCGGCCGCGATCAGTCACAAGGTCGTCTTCAGTCCGCTCGCCCCGTGGCAATTCGAGCACAAGACGCAGCCCAACCTGCGGCGAACGTACCGCACGTCCTCGCGAGCCGTCACGCGCCTCGCAGCCAACCTGGGCGCTGCGGGAGCGACTCCGCTCCTGGAACGTTTTCGCAGCCCGGTCGCCGCAAACGAACGGCGCTGGCTTGAGGGATTTTACCTAGACGTGC
>DAIOGM010000029.1:0-1808 GCA_036745215.1 Gemmataceae bacterium | reverse complement strand
CGCTTCTTCCGCTGGTGAGGATTTTCGTCGGATCCTGACTACCATTCGTGGCGGCAAGATTCCATCTTGCCGAGTGCATCGGCAAGATGAAATCTTGCCGCCACATTTCATTTGTCCTTGCGTTCTGCCGGTTGACCGGGACGGGACACCGGAATCACGTCGAGCGCGCGCCCCTCGCTGCGTTCGTGCCGCACAAACGCTTCCGACATGAGCCGGCAGCCCTTCATGTTGAGATGCCCCGTGTCGCGCCAGTAAGCCGGGTCCGCGTTCAATTTCTGCGGGAAAGGCATGACGTCGCCGCCGAGTGAGCGCAGATATCGCAAGTACGACTCCGACGGAACCTCGTTGGCGCGCATCGGCGCAAACACAAAAATGACGCGCGTGCCGTCCTTGCGGCATTGCTCCGTCAGGCGCGTCAACTCATGGTGCCAGACAGTCAGGCTTCGTTTCTTGGCATCCGCGCACGTGTCATCCTCGATCGCCGTGGGCGCCGTAGTAAAAGCGTGATTGTCTTTTAGAAACGCTTCCGGCGCCGTTTCGCACATCGGCCACGAGCCGCGATATTCGTCGAACACTTCAAGATTCTCGGTCGGATCCCAGTGCGTGTTGGCATGCAAAACATACGGCAACGTGTACGCGCGCAGGCCCATCTTCGCGAAACACTCAAAGAAAAACGACAACGGCTTCTTGAAGTCGCCGTTCAGGTTCCACACCTCTGCGCGAAAAATACTCTTCGTTCGCGCGTGTCCCAATACCTCTGCCGGGGTGCAAACGTAGCTGAAATGCCCATGCACCAAATCGACCTCCTGGTTCCAGCACTCGACAACCAGGTTCTTGACCTTGTGCCGCCGCATGAAATCCAGCGCGATCGATGTATGCGTGTCTCGGCCATACCAGTAGGTGCCGAGGTTCACGACCTTGCGTTCCGAATCGCAAAGGCTGCGGCCGATGTACGCGGCATCCATGTTGTTCCAGATGTGTGACGAGCCGCAGATCACGTAATCGTATTCGAGGCGTTCCGATGAATCCGTCATTGCGATCGGCAGCGAACGGCCCTGCGCCATTTCCCGTTCGATCCAGCGGAACTTCCAGATATCGAAGTAATAGCGCAGATCGGGAATGACCAGGTAAAGCGCGATCGACAGCGCCCAGAAAAACGCCAGGTATGCCAAGGTACTGATACTGTAGCGCATGCTGGGCCTCAGAATTGAAAGTAAATGAACACCTGATGCCCGGTGCGCGACGCTTCCGTCACGTAAATCATGACGAAGAGAAACTGATACGCCACGGCGCAGAAAACCGGACGCAGCCGCGACAGCGATCCCACGATGCGGTCCAACATCGGCTCAATGCCGAAGTGCAGCACCGCCGCCGCCGTGAAAAGAACGAGCCACGACACCGGCACCGCGGTCGTGATCAACGGCTGGCGAGCGAGGGCGCGGAAATAGTCGAAGCACGCTTCGAGGCTGGGCAGGCGGAAGAACACCCACGTCAGGCAGATCAATTGGAAAAACAGGAACGTGCGCAGCCAGATCGGCACCGCCAGCCACCAGCCGAAGCGCCCCACTTTGACGTGGCGATGAAATTCGTGATAGACGCACAGGTAAAACGCGTGCAACGCTCCCCAGACGACGAAGGTGCCGTTCGCGCCGTGCCAGATTCCGGCCAGGAGCATGGTGATCGTCAGATTGCGCATCAAGCGCCAGCGCGAGCCTTGCGAGCCGCCCAGCGGAATGTACAGATAATCGCGAAACCACGTGCTGAGCGTGATGTGCCAGCGCCGCCAAAATTCTTGCGCGTTGCTCGCA
>DAIOGM010000028.1:25917-30611 GCA_036745215.1 Gemmataceae bacterium | reverse complement strand
CCGGTTGCACTTCGGATTGTTCTCTCTGCCAACCGCCAATGCCAGTCCCTGGCTTAATGGTGAAGGCAAAGCGAAATTGCCTCAGCGCCGTTTTGGCGGGGTCGGGTTAATGATCGATCGACCGGGAATTGAGTTGACGGTCGTTGAGGCGAAATCTTGGGGAGCGGAAGGCCCTTTGGGTGAACGCGCCTTGGAGTTCGCGAAAACGTATTGCAAGGCGGCAGGTATCGACGTCGCGTTTCAGCTAACCATCGCATCCGCGGCGCCGGAACACACTGGCCTGGGAACGGGCACCCAATTAGCCCTCGCTATCGGGTTCGGAATTTCCGGTTGTCGCACGAACGCTCCGGCGAGTTGCTGCTCGGTTGCGGAAATGTTAGGGCGAGGCAAACGGTCTGCGATTGGTATTTACGGCTTCGATTTTGGCGGTCTGATCATAGAAGGTGGAAAAGCCGCTGATAGTGCAATCTCACCCCTCTTGCATCGAGAGGACTTTCCCGAGGATTGGCGAATCGTGCTCATCACGCCCCGTGAATCGCAAGGGGTCCATGGTCGCCGCGAATTGGACGCGTTCGCCAGCCTTGCCAATCAAGAAATCGACGACCGAACGACGGACGTGTTGTGCCGCCTCGTGCTGCTTGGAATGCTGCCTGCCGTTGTGGAACAAGACATGTGCACGTTTGGCGAGGCCATCTATGAGTTCAATCGCCGAGTCGGCGAGATGTTTCGTCCCGCGCAGTTTGGAACGTATTCAAGCGCTCGCGTTGAAGAAATTATCAAGGCCGCGCGATCAATGGGTGTCAATGGCGTCGGCCAAAGCTCGTGGGGTCCGACGGTGTTTGCAATTGTGTCGAAGGAAAACGCCAATGAAGTTGCTGATTGGATGAGGCGTCAACACGACGTCGAAGTGATTGTCACGACGGCGAACAATAATGGAGGGACGATACGGAGTACTGAGTAATGAGTACGCAGTGCAAATTAAAACCCCGGGAATCGCTGCGCTCATCCCGGGGCTTGCAATTTTCCTTCAACTAACTCGCAATCCGAATATCCGCCAGCTCTTCCTTCACCGGCGCGTAATGGCTCGGCTCCATGCTGAAGCTCGACGTGCCGCTCGTCACGTTGCGTAAATCGCTCGTGTAGCCGAACAGCTCCGCGAGCGGGATGTACGCGTGCAGCATGCAGCGGCCCTTGTCGGACGACAGGTTCAAGATGTTGCCACGGCGGCGATTGATGTCGCCGGCGAGCGTGCCCTGATAGCTGGACGGCGCCAGCACGACCACATTCATGATCGGCTCGAGAATCACGAGCCCCGCGTTGTGCTGCGCGTCGCGGAAGCTCTCGAGCGCGGCCAATTTGAACGTGTCGGCCGAACTATCGACGTCGTGCGCCTTGCCGTCAAGCAATGTGGCGCGCACGTCCACCAGCGGGAAGCCATATTTGGCGCCCTTCTGACAGCCGATGCGAAAGCCCTGCTGGACCGACGGGATGTACTCGCGCGGGACGGCGCCGCCGAAGATCGCGTCCACGAAATAGATGTTGTTCGGATCCGGCTTTTCCCCGTCGCCCTCCTCTTCGAGTTCGAGATGGATCTGCTCGATCATTTCCTTCGAGAGCGGTTCATAGCGCATCTGGATAACCGCGTATTTGCCGCGGCCGCCGGATTGCTTGATGTAGCGCGTCTCGAATTCGATCGGCTTCGCCAGCGTCTGGCGATAGGCGACCATCGGCTTGCCGACCGACACCTGCACGCCGTGATCGCGCTGGAGCTTGTGGATCGCGACTTCCAGGTGCAGCTCGCCCATGCCGCTGATGATGAGCTGGTTCGTCTCCGGCTCCGTCTTCGTGCGCAAGGTCGGATCGTCGCGCACCATCTTGCCGAGCGCCTCGGCCAACTTCGTCTCATCGACGTTCTTGGCCGGGATGATCGCCTGGCTGATGACCGGCTCGGGGAAGCGAATTTCCTCGAGCGTGATCGGCTTGTCGTCGGCGCAGAGCGTGTGGCCGGTGTGCGTATTCTTCAAGCCGACGACGGCGACGATTTCGCCGGCGCCGGCGCTTTCGAGCCGATCCCGACGGTCGCCGAACAGCCGATAAATGTGGCTGATGCGCTCCGACTTCTTGACGACCGGGTTCATGATGGTATCGCCCGGCTTGAGAACGCCGGAGTAGATGCGCAAGAAGACGAGATCGCCATGCTTCTCGCTGACGGTCTTGAACGCGAGCGCGGCGAACGGCTCGCTGTCTTCGGGTTTGCGGATCGCTTCTTCCTTGATCTTCGGCACCATGCCCTTCACCGGGGGCCGATCCGCCGGCGACGGCAGGTAATCACAAATGGCGTCGAGCAACAGCCGCACGCCGTAGTAATTCTTGGCCGAGCCGCAATGGACCGGCGTCAACTTGCCGTTGAGCGTGCCGACGCGCACCGCGTGGCGAATCATGTCCTCGGTGATTTCGCCGCCGTCGAGGATGGCGGCCAAAAGCTCGTCGCAGCCGTGCGAGGCGGCTTCGAGCAATGCTTCGCGCCCCTTCTTGGCGTCGTCCTGGTACTTCGCCGGGATGTCGATCCACGCGTATTTCATGTTCGACGGATCGCTTGGGTCCTGCTTCCACATCTTCATGCGGATGAGATCGATGACGCCCTCGAACTGATCGTCCTGGCCCGCGGGGATCGTGCAGATGGCGGGGATGATCGACAGCTTTTCCTTCATCTGCTCGATGCAGCCATAGAAGTCGGCGCCCATGCGATCGAGCTTGTTGACGAACGCGATGCGCGGCACGTTGTGATTGTTCGCCTGATACCAGACGGTTTCCGATTGCACCTCGACGCCGCCGACGGCGCAGAAGACGCCGACCGCGCCATCGAGGACGCGCAGGGAGCGTTCCACTTCCGCGGTGAAATCGACGTGGCCGGGCGTGTCGATGAGCGTGAAGCGATGGTCCCTCCACTCGAGCGACACGGCCGCGCTGTTGATGGTGATGCCCTTGGCCTTCTCGAGCGGGTCGAAGTCGGTGGTGGTGTTGCCATCATCCACATCACCGGATTTGTGCTTCGAGCCGCCGTAGTAGAGGATGCGCTCGGTGGTCGTGGTTTTGCCGGCGTCCACGTGCGCGATGATGCCAATGTTGCGAACTTTGTCGAGCATGGTAATTCCCGCCATGTATGGCGGACAAAATAAAACAAGCGGCCCGCCGAAAAACCGTTTTCCGGTGGTTCCCGCTTTACATACCTTTTTGGACTGCCAAGGTAGTTGCCGGGTTCGAACTAAACTCCCCGGCGGAGAGAGAGCACCCTCACCCCCTGTCCCTCTCCCAATAGGCGAGGCCGGTGGCGTAGGGAACAGTCCATACGATGAAGAACCCATTCCGCGGGGAGCGAAACAGGCTGTAGTATTATAACTTATGATGTAGTTTTGTCGAGGGGAAGTGTGAAAAAACGTGGTATTCGCGCGCCGCGAGTCTTAGCGAGCCTCCCGCGTAAGCGGGGGGAGGTTTGTGCTCCTCCCATACGCATCAAATTAAGGAATGAACCACAGAGGCACAGAGACACAGAGAGGAAATCAGGGAAAAGACGCAGAATGGCGAATTCAAATTAGGGCATTTTTCTTGCAATCCTGATTCTGTCTTTCCTCTGTGCCTCTGTGTCTCTGTGGTTCAATAGGCTTAACTTGATACGTATGGGGGAGGTTTGTGCTCCTCCCCCCGCTTACGCGGGAGGCTCGCCAGGTTCGCGGAAGGCTCGCTGGTTCATGCCACTATCCGTGCCGCCGAAAATTCCGACGTGTCCATCGTCGTCAAGTCCGTCGCCGTCGCGACCACGAACTGACCAACCGGCACGGCCAACAAGCTGCCCAGCAACGTCGCCTTGCCCGTCGCGTTCGTGGTCACCGTGATGGCCCCCAAGAATTTCTTGGCGTCTCCCGCCACGACTCCCGAGAAGAACTCGATACGGAAAGTGCGATTCGGCGTGCTATCCAAGGTGCCGACGAACGCCGTCAACGCGCCATTCGGAGTCGCGATCAGCAGTTCTGGGAAGTTCTGCAAATTATTGGGTCCCGTGTCGCCGTCGCCCCCGTCATTTGGCGTGACATTGTTGTCCAGACCCAGGTCGATGCCGATGCCGCCGAAGGACGACAGGCCGTTGTTGAAAATGAGGTTGCCCAGAACCGCATTCCCGGACCCCGCAGGTGGATTGCCGGACAAAAGCGATTTGCCGACGATGACGCCGTCGCGGCCGCTGTTGGCGATGATGTTTCCCTCGCCGGAATTGAAACCGCCGATCAAGTTGTCGTGTGCGTTATCGAACACATGGACGCCTTGCGCCCCGTTGCCGAGGGGCGTGACACCGTCCGCGGCGACGCCGATCTTGTTGCCTTGCACTTTGTTGCCAAACGACCCAATGAAGACGATTTCGACGCCCATGCGCGTATTGCCGGAAATGACGTTGCCAATCACGAGGTTATTCGGGGCGTCATTAATTATGAGGCCGTCACCGGTATTCGTGCCCGCGTTGCCAGCAGCGTTGGCGCCGATGAAGTTGCCGCGGATGGTGTTGTTCGGAGCGCCGCCTCTTATGACCACACCAATACCGCCGGCGATGACATTACGGGCGGCCGGCGTGGTTCCGCCGATCGTATTGTTGCTCGCCAGACTCGAGATCTCGAAGCCAACGGCGGTGCCGATCTTTACTGCAC
>DAIOGM010000028.1:0-25907 GCA_036745215.1 Gemmataceae bacterium | reverse complement strand
GTTAACGCCGACGAAATTGCCGAGAACGACGTTGTTCGACGAACCGGCGCCGGTGATCGTGATCGCCGTGGCGCCGACGATGACATTTCGATTGCCGGCGAGCGTGCCGCCGATGATGTTGCTGGATGCGCCGGCTTCGATGGAGACCGATCTGTTGCTGGTCAGGGCCGCGTCGCCGGCGACGTTGGTGCCGATGAAGTTGCCGGTCAGCTTGTTGCCGCTGGAGCCGGCGCCGTGAATTTGCACGCCGAACGCCGTATTGCTGCCGAGGAAGTTGCCGATCAGGAAATTGGCGGCGGCGGCGTTTTCGATGCGCACGCCGGTCGCGTTGGCGAGGGCGGCGGTGTGCGCGAGATTGAAGCCGACAAAATTGCGTTGCAGTTTGTTGCCCGTCGAACCGGCGCCGCTGATGCGAACGCCGACGTCGTTGCCGCTGACGGTGTTGCCGAGGAGACTGTTGTTGAACGACTTGTTGATCAAGCGGATGCCGTCGCCGGCGTTGCCGAGGTCAACGGTTCCATTGAGCGACAGGCCGATGACATTGTTTTGCACGGTGTTGGCGCTGGCGGCGTCGATGGACACGCCGTTGCCGTTGGCGGAGATGAGGTTGCCCGCGCCGGCCGCGGCGCCGCCGATCAAGTTGCTGGCCGCGCCGCCGTAAATGGTGACGCCCTCCAGAGTGTTCGCGATTGCGGCCGAGCCGTCAGTGGTCGTGCCGATGCGATTGGCCTGCACGATGTTGCCCGTCGTGCCGGCGTCGCCGATCAGGATGCCAAACGAATTCCCCGAGATGACGTTGTGCCCGCCCGTTGTGGTTAAACCGACGACGTTGAGCTTGGCGCCGCCGAAAATCCAGACGCCAATGAGATTGCCGCGGCCGGTGTTGTTGGACGGATCGGTGCCGATGGTATTGCCGAACACCTTGTTGCCGTTCGTGCCGACGCCTTGAATCGTAACACCGGCGCGGCCGGCGCGCGTGATGCTGTTTCGACCGAGCCCGTCGGCGCTGCCGATGGTGTTGTTCTTGGCGCCGCCGGAGATGTTGATGGCATCGATGCCGTTGCCGAGCGTGTTGCCGCCGAGCGTATTGTTTTGCAAGACGTTGCTGTCGGCGCCCAGGCCGACAATGCGAATGCCGTATAACGTGTTGCCGACAATCAAATTGCTGCCGCCCAAGCCGGGAATACCGATGCTATTGCGGTTCGCTTTGTTATGGATGAGAATCCCCGTGCCATTGGCCACGGCGGTAGTCGCCGCCGCATTGAGGCCGATCACGTTGTTGAACACCTTGTTATTGATCGTGGCAACGCCGTTGAGCTCGACGCCGGCGTTGACGTTGCCGGAAATCGTATTGAACGCACTGGTCGTGGTGTTGCCGATGGAATTGCCGTTTGCGCCGGCGAAGATGGCGACGCCGCTCAGGCCATTGGCGATGACCGCGTTGCCGGGCGCGTTGAGGCCGATGCGTGCGTTGAAAACCTGATTGTTCCTGGCCGCGGCGCCGAAAATCAAGACGCCGTTCTTGACGTTTCCGGAAATGACATTGCGATCCGCCACCGTCGCGCCGCCGATAACGTTGCCCGCGCCGGTGATGAGGATGCCATTGCCGCCGTTGGCGTCCCCGTTGGCTCCGTCCGCGGTCGTGCCGATGAACGTGCCGACGATGATGTTGTTACTGGATTGAACGACGACGCCGTTGCCCGAGAAATGATTGATGACGAGGCCGCGCACCGTGCTGCCGCCGCCGGACAGCGTCAGGCCGTTGACGCCAACGCCGGCGAGTAGGCCATTGATTTCAACAAGGGGCGTGGTGGTGAACCCAGGCTGCGTCGTTCCGTCAATAATGGTGGGACCGGTGAGCGCGGGCAATGCCGACGTGGGAGCAATGGATCGAACGCCGGCGCCGCCAATGTTGAAGGTGATCGTATCGGCCCCGGGACTTGCGTTGGCGCTCAAGATAGATTGACGCAAGGAGCCCGCGCCGGTGTTGTTCAAGTTGACGACCGTGAAGACGGCCGGGGCATCGCGCTTTTCCAGCTCCTCGACGGCGAGCGGCGCCGGCTTTCGCAACGCGCGATGTTTATTTGATGTTTGGGAACCATACCACTTTGCGAACCAGCTGTTCCAGGTTGACATGTTAATCTCCAGACGAATTCCGGGCGATGCCGGTTAAATGCGAAATGAGAGCCTTCGATGGCCAAAAATTGCTCGAAATTTCTTAGAAAACGGAGGGAATGAAGAATGGACGAACGGAGAGAAGTGCATTCAAAATGAAATCTGCACGCCGGGCGTGAAGTCGATCGCGTCCATGCCCTTGCGAAACAGGCGGGCCGGCGCGTCCTGCAGCATCACGTTGACGCCATCGCAAAGCAACACGCCCGCTTCCCAGAGTCCGATCACCGGCGTGTCGTTCATCTCGTGAAACTCGCGCAATCGTTCGTCGCGCGTTTCGCCGAAGTGTTCGACGAAGCCTGCCTCGCCTCTCCCCTCCGCGGGAGAGGGGTCGGGGGTGAGGGGGGTCTTTACCCAATTCATGCCGCTGTAATAATGCGCGTTGATTTGAAACGGCACGAGGCCGAGCGCATTGAAACTCGGCGGCTGCACGATCGGCATGTCATTGGTCGTCATGATCGTCGGACATGCGACGTTCGAGCCGGCGCTGACGCCGACATAGGGGACGCCGCCGAGAACGCGGTCGCGGATGACGTCGAGCAAGTCGTTTTGATAAAGCGCATGGAGCAGCCGAAAGGTATTGCCGCCGCCGATGAAGATGGCCTGGGCAGCTTCGACGGCCTTACGCGGATCGGCACATCGGTGGATGCCGAGCAAGTCGTAACCGGCGTTGATGCCGCGTTCGAGCATGGTTTGCACGTATTTGTCGTGATCGTGCAGGGCATAGGGAATAAACAGGATCTGCTCGACGGCGCCGAGATGCGCACGGAGGTGCGCCTGCAATTTAGCGATGCGTTCCGGCGTGCGAAAGCCGCCGCTGCCGAGAAGGACGCGCATGGATACTCCTTCTTCGTTTAGCGCCCGCGCAGCGCCATGGCTTTGCTTCGAAAATACAGGTCCGCCTTGCCAGCCTGACGTTGTTGGCCTTTCCAAGGACGCTGTGCGTGACGGAAACTGGCCGAAGTGGGGGCTCCGTATCGCAAATTATTTACAAATAAGAGTTTGCGTCGCGGAGGCTTCTGCCATTTGGTTAAATGGCAGAAGCCCTGGACCACTCATTTTCGCGCTTGCAGATACGCCAGCAAATCGCGGATCTCCTGGTCGGTCAACCGATCAACCAGGCCGTCCGGCATGATCGAATTCGCCACGGACCGCAACTCGACGACATCGTTCGTCTTCACCATGAACCGATTCCCTTGCGGATCGAGATAGGTATATTCATCGAGCTGCGTGTGAAGCAACATGCCGGTGCGTGTCTTGCCGTTACTGGTTTCGATGTGCCAGCCCTGATAATGCGGCGCAACCGTGTTGGACGGCAGCAAGATCGATTCAAGAATGTGCCGCCGATCGGTGCGGCCGATGCCGCTCAGGTCCGGCCCAACATCGGCGCCGCGGCCGTCGATGCGATGACATTTGCTGCACGTGCCGACCTTCGGATGAAAGAAGACGCGCGCTCCCGCGTCGGCGTCCGCATTGCCTTCCAGACGCTTCAACCAGGCGTCGATGTCCTTGGCGGCGGGCCGATCCTTGAACGGCAAACGCTCGTATACCTCGCCTGGCTTCTTGATCGCGCCAAGCAGCGCACGCTCCGCATCCGCATGCAGCGGCGACTTCGGATCGGTCGCGTACGGCAACACCATCGGCACGTGCTGCTCGAACGGCCGATCCAGGACGCCAAGCAGTGCGAAGGCGCGCATGTGCGTGCCGAGTTGAGTGTTTTCGAAAACGTCCAACAGAGGCTTGTGCCTCTTGGTACTCGGATGTTCGACGAGCGCCCGCACGGCTTCAAGCTTGAGGGCCGCGTCGTCCGATTTGAGGAATTTCGTGAGCAGCTCGACCGTCAGCGTCTTGTGCGTCGCCGGTACCTGTTTAATAAGCTGCGTTCGCAAAGCCGGCGGCGTCGCGTCATCCGCGAGCCGTTTCGCGAAGTAGTCGGCAAGGCTCTTTTCATTGACGTCCTTGCCGTCGAGCCGGGCGAGCGCGGTGGCGAGCGCCGTGTACGTGCGGACGCTGAGTTTGGGGTCAACCAACAGCTTTTCGACGCCAGGGCGGCACGCGGAGAGCTTTTCGTCCGCAATCCACTTTGCCGCGAGGTAACGAATCTCATCATTCTTGTCCTTTAGGTAAGCGCTGGCGCGTTCAATCGGCTCCTCTGCATAGCCCTTTTGTCCGCGTTTGGCCGTGAGAAATTGACGCTGGGCGAGCAGTAGACCAATCTGTTCGCGGGGCGTCTCACCGACTATTCCCAATGCGAGATAACTGTGACCGAGCTGGTGCAGGGCGGCATGGCGCAGAAATGCGTCTTCGTGACTCAGCAAATCAATCAGGGGCCGAATTTCAAATGATTCCCATTTACGATTCGCCAGTCCTTGGAGCGCGATGGCGCGAATTGCGGCAGGATAGTCTATCAATGTGTAATCGGTTGTTTTCCTGTTGCGGTGCAACAGCGCCCGCAGAGCGATTTCGCGAAGCCCCGCGTCGGAGTCATCATGTGCAACGCCATCCCACGTAACGACGTTTTCGCGGCTGTGTAACATTGCTTCGGCAGCTGCCGCCCGTACACGAGGATCGCCCTTTCTTTCAATGAAATCTTTCAAAAAGCTCCATTGTTTTTCGTCCGCGGCAAGCTTGATTGCCGCCGCCTCCCTTAGCGGACGATGCAGCGACAAGATCGCCTCGCGCGGGTCCTCCGGTCGCTTACGCTCCCGGCTCGCCGAATCCTTGTCGCGGATGCGCCAGATCGCGCCTTTGCCGTGCAACGTGTAATCGCTCTTCACCCAGTCGGCGACGTAGAGCGACCCATCAGGCGCGACACACATCCCCGTTGGCCGAAAGTTGTTGCCGCCTTGCACGAACGGCAATCGCTCCGCCTTGAACGACGCGCCGTGCGGCACGACCTTGTAACGCTCGACGCGATGATCTGCCCATGACGTGACGAGCAGTTGGCCGAGGTATTCTTTCGGCAAGCCATCGGATTCATAGCTGAGAATTTCGCACGGCGCTTCGCCAACGCCGGTCATCATCGGCAGCGTGCCGGGCAATTCGCCGTGCCACGATTGAAACGGATGCTTGCCCGATCGCCCGTAACTGAAGCGGAAGCCGTAATCGCCACCTTCGACGACGTGCAACATCCGGCATGGCGGCGCTTGATCGGGATCGTTATCGACGCAAAACAGCCGGCCAAAGATGTCGCGACAGTTGCCGAACGGGTTCCAGAAGCCGCGCGCGATGGAGCGCAGGTTCTTGCCGTCGGCGGTGCAATGCAAGACTTCGCCGCCGTTGTCGCCCTTGATCTCGGTCTTGTCGCTGCCTCGGAGGACGTACGGCATGCCAAGGTTTTCGCCCATGCCGAAAATCAGGTCGCCCTTCGCGTCGAAGCAGAGCCCGGACAGGCCGTTGTGCGGATAGTCCCCCTTGGTGTCGAGAAAGACGATGCGCTCGGACTTCACGCTGCCGTCCTTGCTTTCGCGCAGCCGCATGATCTCGTTGCGCGTCGCGATGTAGACCGATCCGTCCGGGTGCACCGCGAGATCCATCGTGTGCCGCGTGCCTTCGAAGAACGTCGTCGCCTTGCCGGTCTTGACGTCAAAAGCGCGAATGCGATCGAACTTCGGCCCCGTGTATCCCTTCGGCGCGAAATGCGTGTGGCTCTCGATGACGAGCAGGCGGCCCTTCTGATCGAAATCGCACGAAATCGGATGCACGATGTCCGGCGCGGCCGCGACCAGCTCGACGACGAGACGTGGATCGCTGGTTTTGGGGGTGTCCACCTGGGCAAAAATGGGAAGCGCGGATACGGTCGAAATGACAAGAGCACAGACAAAACGCATGATGGCGAGTCTCCAATTTATTGAACTTCGGCAAAACGTGAATTCCTTGTATCATGCGGACCCATTCCTGGCCATGAAAATCGATGACGCCGGCGCCGCATTCATCTGCCACCCTTGTGACGGCTTACGCCCTGGCTATTCGTTGACGTTTCCCACAAATAGGAATTTTGCATTCGGCGTTCGCTCGACACCCCTCGCAAACCGAATGCAGCCGAATACTGCCGAATGCAGCCTAATTTTGCCGAATGCGGCCGTGCAACATGCGCGGCTTTTTTTATTGCCGACCTCTTCACCGTCGGGTAACGTGGACGCGTCAAGCCACGAAATCCGGTGCTATCATGGACAAACGCTGGCCACTCTTGGTTGCCGCATTCCTTGTCGCAGTGCCATTTTCGGTCGCTCAATCCGGACCGACGGACGAAGAGTTCCAGTCGCGGCTCGCGAAACTCGACGTCAAGAACAAGAAGGACGATCGCCTGGAAGCACTGCGATGGATTCAAAATCAAACGAGCGCCAAAAACGCGGGCCTCGCCGTTGCCGCGCTTTCCAAATGCATTCGGGAAGATCCGGAAGCCGATCATCGCCGCCGTGCCGTTGAGGCGCTCGGCACAATCGCTCAAACTCGGAAGGAGCCGTGTCCGCTCGCGCTGGTCGAGGCGGTTCGCGACAAATCGGACGACGTGAACTCGCTCGCCTGCGCCTGGGTCGGTCTGTTCGATAAACTCGCGCCCGGGTCGGTCGATGTGCTCCTTCGCTGCGCCAGTTCCGACAATGAACCGCAGCGCGGCGACTGCCTTTATTCTCTCGTACGGGCCGGCGGCAAGGACGAGAAGATCATCGCGGCGATCGACAAACTCCAGAAAGACAAGGAGTACGGCGTTCGTCACAACGCTCAGATCGCGATGTTTCAAGCGACCGACAACCTGGAGCAATTGTTGAGGTACATGATTCGCGTGCAGCAAGATCCCGAAAGCATGCTGAGTCTGCTCGACAAAAACTCGCAAACAGGCAAGGCGGAACGCACGCTCCTGAATCTCGTTCAAATCGGCGGCGCCTTGCGCAAGATCGAATGGAGCGAAACGCGCGCGGACGACTACGCCGCCGCACTGATGAAACTGCTCAAGGACGCGTCGCCCGTGATGCGACGCGGCGCCGCTCAGGACATCGGCGCGTCGGCGGCGAAGGTTGACATCAAGGATATCGATCCGCTCGAACTCGCCCCCGCGAAAAAGAAGGCCGAACCGAAGGAGCCGCTGCAAAAATCGAAAGTCGGCATAATGCTCGAAAAGTTGAAGGCCGACGAACGCCTGCGCGAGCTGCGCGACAACGATCCGGATGAAAGCGTGCGCAATGCGGCTCGAACCGCGCTGGAGCGGTGGCAGCGCGTGCTCAAGAAGTAAGGTGGCAACGTCATGGGCATGTACGTAATGCTTCGCGCGATGAAACCCGACGATGTGCGCGGCTTCCTCCGCGGGGCGGCCAAGATGCTCCGCGGCGACGATGGCTCGAAAATGGCCGTCAGCCTCGAGAAGGCCTGGCATGGTCTTCACTTTCTGCTCACCGGCTCTGCCATGGAAGGCGAACCGCCGCTGGGTTTCTTGCTGGAGGGCGGCGAAGCGATCGGCGACGATCTCGGCTACGGTCCGCCGCGTTTTTTCGATCCCGAACAGACCAAAGAACTGAACTCCGCGCTGGCAGCGATTTCCGATGACGACTTGTGGCGCCGTTTCAATCCAGCCAAGATGTCGGCCGACGGCGTTTATCCGGAAGTCTGGGACGAGCCCGAAAGCGACCTGCGCGAGGAGTATTTGTCTTATTTCAATGGGATGAAAAACCTGGTCCAACGCGCAGTCGCTCAGAAACTTGGATTGCTGGTCATGCTCACTTGACCCGTCGAGGATTCATTCATGTTGCGTCGTACTTGGTTGCTTTTCGTTGTCAGCGCCGTCGTGTTCATTGCGCCGGCCTCGGCGGCCGCTCAGGAAAAAAAACGCCCGAAGCTCCCTAACATCGTCTGGATCACCAGCGAAGATCACGGCCCGCACCTCGGCTGCTACGGCGACAAGTTCGCGCGCACGCCGAACCTCGACAAGCTCGCCAAGAAGGGCATGATCTTCAATCGCGCCTGGTCGAACGCGCCCGTTTGCGCTCCGGCTCGCACTACCATCATCAGCGGTCTTTATCCGACGTCCACCGGGTCGGAACACATGCGGTCCATGACGCGGCTGCCGGCGAACATGCACATGTTTCCGCATTACCTGCGCATGATCGGCTACTATTGCACGAATCGCGTGAAGGAGGATTACAACCTCGAAAAGACCGGCAAAGTGTGGGAAGATTCGTCGAACAAGGCCCATTACAAGAACCGCGGCGCCGGCCAGGCGTTCTTCGCCGTCTTCAATTCGACCAAGAGCCACGAGAGCCAGATTCGCCTTTACAAGACGAAGGTGTTCGGCGACCCCGCGAAGGTGCGCGTTCCCGCGTATCACCCCGACACGCCGGAGGTGCGCGAGGACTGGACGCGTTATTACGACAACATCGCCAAGGTCGATGCCGACGCCGGCGAGATTATCGCGGAACTCGAAGCGCTCGGCTTGCTCGAAGACACGATCATCATCTACTTCGCCGATCATGGGTCCGGCATGCCGCGCAACAAACGCACGCCGCTCAACTCCGGTTTGCATGTGCCGATGATCGTGCACTTCCCGGAGAACTGGAAGCATCTTCGTCCACTCTGGTATGCCGAAGGCGGACGCTCAGATCAGCTCGTCAGCTTTGTCGATCTGGCGCCCACGATGCTGTCAATCGCCGGCATCAAGGCGCCCGAGTGGATGCAGGGCCGCGCGTTCGCAGGTGAGCACATGGCCAAGGCGAACGAGTACTTGCACGGCTTCCGTGGCCGGATGGACGAGCGCTATGATTTTCAACGCAGCGCCACGGACGGCCGCTACGTCTACCTGCGCAACTACATGCCGCACCTGCCGGCAGGGCAGCATGTCGAGTACATGTTTCAGACGAAGACAACCGCGGTGTGGAAGAAGCTGTACGACGCGGGCAAATTGAATGAGGCGCAGAGTCTGTTCTGGAAAGCGCCGCGGGCGCCAGAAGAGTTGTACGATTTGCAGAACGATCCGGACGAGGTGAAGAACATCGTGGCGACCATCGAGCATCAACAAATCCTGGTCAAGTTGCGCGCGGCGCATCGCGAGCACGTGATGCGCGTGCGCGACGTCGGCTTCTTGCCGGAGGATGAGATTCATCGGCGTACTGCGAAAATGACGCCGTACGAAATGGGGCACGACAAGGCGAGCTACGCACTGGAGCGGATTTTCGACGCAGGCGAAAAGGCGTCCGCGTCGCAATTCTTTGGACCACAGGTATGGACGACCACCATCAAATCGCAGGACAGCGCAGTTCGTTATTGGACGGCCATGGGCTTGTTGATCCACGGCAAGAAATCGGTCATCGGTGCGAAGGATTCGCTGCGCGCGTTGCTGAAAGACGAGGCGCCGGCGGTGCGCGTGGCCGCGGCCGAGGCGCTGGCGACGTACGCCGGTGACGAAGAAGACGCCGGCCTGAAGGTGCTGCTCGCTCACGCGGACGCCAAGAAGAACTCCCTATATGTTAGTCTTGCCGCGCTGAACGCGATCGATCGCCTCGGCGAGAAGGCACGGCCCATCGCCAAGGAGGTGCATGAGCTGCCGACGGAGCCGAGCGATGGCAAGCATCGGGCGGCCATGGGCGTCAGCAGGTTGTTGACGAGCATTCGCGCGAAGCTAAATTAGCGGCGCAACTGAACCGCGGTGTCCGGGGAATCGTAATAGGTTTGGAACATTCCCGGAGATTGGCATGCTTCGACTCAAATGCGTGACGTTCGGACTTGTCGCGATTCTCATTCTCGGCAACTGGCAAGAATCCATCGACGACCCCGCAGCCCTGCAAGGCGAATGGGAGATCGTCTCGGTCGTGCGTCAAGGCACTACCGATGCGGCGCCCGTCGGCCATACGATTCGATTTGCCGGCAATGAAGTTCATTTCGAAGCGGCGGACGGCCGCTTGAACTTTCCGCAGGTGTTGCAGGCGTTCAACGACGCAAACCGGCGAATACCATCCTGAGGGATGATGCTCAACATGGGCCTCGTTGAGGCGCCAACCAAGAAACCAACGCGGACGTCGGTGTTTCAGGCCGTCGTTGGCCGACCGATGTCGCTAGACATGACGACGACTGACCACACCGACCAAAGCGTTCTCAAGACGAAAGCGATTTGCCGCGTGCGTGGCGACCTATTGACGTATTGCGTTGGCGCCCCGGGCCAGCCGCGGCCTTTGAGTTTCACAACGATGTCCTATGATGGCAATACGCTCGTTCGATTGCGACGACGGAGCCCTGCACCATGAATCGCCAACGCCGCGCTTTCACGCTCATCGAACTGCTCGTCGTCATCGCGATCATCGCCATCTTGATCGCCCTCCTTGTGCCCGCGGTGCAGAAGGTGCGCGACGCCGCGTCGCGAACGCAATGCATCAATAACCTCAAACAACTCGGCCTGGCCCTGCACGGCTTCCACGATTCGATGAAAGTCTACCCCGCGTCCGGTTGGACCATGGCTGGGCCCGGCAACCCGGACGGCAAGTTCGTCGGCTGGCGGCCGTTGACGTTGCCGTACATCGAACAGGACAATCTGCAAAAGCTCTACGACTTCAAATCCAACTGGTGGGAAGGCACCAACCCGACCGCGGCCGGCGTCAACGTGAAAGTGTATCGCTGCCCGAGTGCCCCGAATCGTGAAGTGCTTACCGCGATCGCCAAGTCGCCGCGGCCCGCGATGACGTTTCCGGTGCCGCTGGGCGTGACCGACTATGAGGCGATCATGGGCGTGCAGCCGGCTTCCATCGATCCGGTGCTCTACAACGCCAACAATCGTTTCTCGGTGATGTTTCGCAATTCGCGCACAAAGATGGTGGAGATTTGGGACGGCACGTCGCAAACCATCATGGTCGTCGAATGCGCCGCCAGGCCGCTGACGTTTCGCGCCGGCCGCGAGCAACCGACGATCGCCAACGATCAGGGCATCGGCTGGGCCGACAGCGAAGGGCCGTTCAGCCTCGACGGCGCGTCGGGCGACGGCTCGCAGGAAGGCTGCACGCCTGCCGCGGGCTGCTCAGCTGCGATGAATCGCCGCAACGACAATGAGCCGTACTCGTTCCATCCCGGCGGCGCCAATTTTCTGTTCGCCGATGGACACGTGCAATTCATTAGTGAATCGATCAACTTACGAACCATGGCGGCCTTGTGCACGCGCGGCGCCAGTGAAGTTGTCAATGGCGATTATTGATCACCGAGATTTCGTTTCATCGTTTCACCTACCCCCCCCTCCCCCTGAAACGACATGAAATCATGTGAAATGAAAGACGATTCGAACCCGGGGTTCGAGATTCAAACGCGAAACCCTCGGTTGCCTGTGCAGCCGAGGGTTCTGGAAAGGACTGATGCTTTCGGTATGGCGAGGGTTCCGCATCCCACGTGCTTCAAAACCCAACGACCATTCACGTCGTGCCGTTAGTCGATCCGTGAATGGCTGGTGCGAAGCTCGCGTCACGCCGTCGGCCCCGATCCCGCAAGCCCTCCGCTTTTTTCGCCGATTTGAATTCGGCCGTTTAATTAGCTGCAATGGCAGCTCATGGTTCGGGCTTGCTCGCCCTTTCCTCTACTTCATTATATGCAGCGGCGCCTCGTAGGGACAAGCGGCTCGCTTGTACCTTGAGGTGCAGGGGACAAGCGAGCCGCTTGTCCCTACGGCGACGGCGGTGTTGGCGGCGACGGCGGTGTTGGCGGGGACGGCGGCGTCGGCTTCGACTTCGCGACCATCGCCGTCGCGATTTCAATGACGCCAAGGAGCATGGCGAACATCAGAATCAGCACCAGCGTCGCGTAGATGAACGCCGGCCAAATCTGCCGGTCGCGCACGGCGGGCATCAAGCTCGCTTGCTCATCGGTCCAGACGATGCCGGCGCGGCGTCGATTGGGCGGGCCAAATTGCCTCGGCGCCGCGATGTCAACGGCCTCCACGCTGCCGCGCGTCATCCATCGATTCATCGTTCCCGCGTCGCGCGTCAACAGCACCCACTCCGACGTGAAGAAGGATGGAAACTGGTCGCGCTCGCCGGAGTCGTTGGCAACTTTCCCGGTCACGTTGAGCCTTTGAGCCATCTCTCCGATGACCTTCGGCAATTCGACATGGCGATTGGAGGTATGAATGCAAATAATCCCATCGGGCGCCAGTTTCTGAAAATAGGTGACGAACGCTTCCTCCGTGAGCAAGTGAATCGGGATCGCGTCGGAGTTGAACGCGTCCAGGAAGATCATTTGATAAAAATGCTCGCGCCCCGGTTTCTCCAGATTGCGACGGGCGTCGCCGATCTTCGGCGGACCGCCGGCGACGCCGCGCTCCTGGGCCATCTTGTAATGATGGAACAGCGGTTTTTCGCCCATCGAAAGTGCGGCGACGGCCGGATCGAGTTCGTAGGCGTCCACCCATTGATAGGGATGCGCATAGGCGTAAAGCGTTCCCGTGCCCAGGCCGACGATGGCGAACGGCGGCTCGCTCCAGAGCGCGGCGAGCTGCCCCGCCGGCAATGTCGCGGCGCCCAGCGGCATCGCCCCAAGGCCGACCAGCGACGCCGCGATACGCGCGTCGTTCGGCGCGTGATCGCGATGGTGGCGAAGCCAATCGACTTCTTTCACGCCGCGCGCCGTCGGCGTGAACCAGGCGGATCGGCTCATCACTCGGCCGGCGGGGCCGAGTTCATGATAATACGTCGTCGGATAGCGGTGCAGCTCCGCCGGCTCGACGATCATCGTGCCATGGTTGATGTTGCCGTGCAGTAGCGTACGTTCCGTGAACGTTGCTGGCGGAAACGGCCGCAAAACTCCGAGACGAAGCGTCTTGGTTTGGTCCGCGACGCGCATGATGCCGAACGGCGTGCGCTGTTGTGTGATCGGCCGGTCCCCGTCGCCCGCGCCGGCGCCGATGAACGATAGACATACGATCGCCGCCAGCGCGAAACCAAAACGCATTGGCCGCAAGAACAAGATCCCGGCAAACAAAAGGGCCACCACGAGCGGAATATCCCTGAGCACGGTTCCCAGCTCCCGGCCAAACCAATTTTGGCCCCCCAGGTTAAACGGTTGCCGAATGTCGCCGCGAAACGCCAGGAATACGCCGGCCGCGAAAACGGCGACGAAGAACGCAAACGCCAGATCGAAACCGACGCCGATCCAGCGCCGCGCGGGTGAGGGAGATGTCTCTTTGGGATCGCGTTTCGGCAAGATGAGCCAACAAATGATCCAATCGGTCAAGCCGTTCGTGAACCACGCGGGCCGAAGCGTGCTCGCGAGCGCAGCCAAGAGTGAATACTCAAGATAATCGCGGCGAAACAAGAGCGGCGCGATGAGGAGCTGAAAGAGCCCGCCGACGAGTCCGCCAACGCCGATCCAGTTGTAATACGTCGTCAATGCCGCGGCGGTGGGCCGATCGTTCGCAAGCATGCCCAGGCAGAGACGGGCGCTTAAGTAAAAACACGTAAGATGCAAGAACGCCAGCCCCGGGCCCAGGCCGCGCAGCGGAAAGAGGTTCGTTTGCAGCAAGACGACGAAGAGCACCGAAATCGGCTGCAAAACACCCAGCCAGGATTGCGGAACGATCAGCATCATCGCGAAGACGATCGTCATGAACAGGATGACACCGGTCTCGGCGTTGTCGCCCGGCCGGACGAGCGCGAAAAGGCCGGCCGACCCAAGCGTGATCGTCGCAACGAAGAGCAAGCCGAGCGCGATGTGCATGACAATCTTGACGGTGGAGCCGCCGAAATGGAGCGGCGAAAATCGGCCGAACGCCTGGCTGAACGCAAGCAGGTACAAGGCGAGCGGCAGCGTCCACAGGATCGGCGCCGGCGCGACGTCGAGCGTGAGATAATCGGTCACGCCCATCATCAAGCCGACCGGCAACGCGGACGCCGTCAGCCAGAATAATCGCCGCGACCACGTCGCCGGCCCGCGCCCGATCAATTTCGGCACGACGGGGGCGTTCGGATCCGTTGACAATGGCGCCGGCTCCAGCTCCGGATTCCGCGGCGACAACCACGTCACCAGCGCGACCATGAATAGCAGGACGCCCAGCGCAATTACGGCCAGCTTCCACGACAGCCATTGAGCATAGAGCGGCGAGAACGGCTCGATGAGCGTCGCGTAAAGCACGAGCGCCGTGAGACCGCCGAGATTGCTGGCGACAAACAGGAAGTACGGATCGGACGCCTTTGGATGATCGAGGTGTGCGAACCAGCGCTGGACCAGCGGGCTGACCGCCGCAAGGGCGAAGAACGGCAGGCCGATCGTCAGGATCAAGAGCGACAGGCTGGTGATGATCGGATACGTGTCGATCGTCGGCAGCCGTGCGGCGAAATCGTTGAGCGGTTGCTCCCCGAGGACGCCGGCGATGCACAGGCCCGTCGCCGTTCCTAACAACAAGAATTGCAGCCACGGTTGCCAGCGCACGCCGCGAAAGCGATGCGCGAGATCGGCGTAGACGTAACCGGCTAAAAGGGTCGCTTGAAAGAAAACAAGGCACGCGTTCCACGCCAGCGGATTGCCGCCCAAATGCGGCAACAGCGTTCGCCCGATCATCGGCTGCACCATGAACAAGAGCGCCGCGTTCATGAACAACGCGAACCCGAACAACAACGGCGACCACATGGCTGCGATGGACGACATGAACGCGTCTCGTCAGGAACATGATGTAACGAACGGACATTGTACATTGGCCGACGCTGGCAAAAAAATGCAAAAAAAACGTCGGCAAAAAAATAACTGGCGATTCCGCTCTACTGTGATAAAACCAGTTGGCGAGCCACGGGGTTGATCCCCGTGGATTGAGCATCAAATCCACGGGGATGAACCCCGTGGCTCGCCAACTTCACGAGGGAAAAAAATGTCACGCGTTTGGCCCCTTGCATTGTCCGCCATCCTGGCCTGCGTCCCCGCCGCGATCGCACAGCAACCCGACGGCAAGGTTAAACCCACCGGCAAGTACATCAAGGACAACTACACGCGCAGCTCCCACAAGATCAAGATGCGCGACGGCGTCCGCCTCTACACGATCGTCTACGCGCCGAAGGACCAGTCGCAACAATACCCGATGATCATGACGCGCACCCCCTACGGGATTCCTCCCTATGAAGAAGACAAGCACCGCTTCTCGCTCGGCCCCAATCCGCAGTTCGCCGCCGAGGGGTACATCTTCGTCTACCAGGATGTGCGCGGCCGTTACATGTCCGAAGGCGTTTACGCGAACATGCGGCCGCAGCTTCAGAAGCCGGGCGGGGAAAAAGACATCGACGAGAGCACCGATACGTTCGACACGATCACCTGGCTGGTGAACAATGTGCCGAACAACTCGGGCAAGGTCGGCCTGTTCGGCATCTCGTATCCCGGCTTTTACACGTCGGCCGGCATGATCAACGCCCATCCGGCATTGAAAGCCGCGTCGCCGCAAGCGCCGATCGCCGACTGGTACTTCGACGACTTCTTCCATCACGGCACGTTTTTCCTGTCGCACGCCTTCCCGTTCTTCGGCCGCTTCGGCGACCCGCGCGGGCCGGAGCCGACGACAGCGCGCGTGACGCCGCCGAATTACGGGACGCAGGATGGGTACAAGTTCTTCCTCGACATCGGCTCCTTGAAGAACGTCAATCCGCGCCATTACAAGAACAAGATCACGTTCTGGAACGAGATGATGGACCATCCGACCTACGACAAATTCTGGCAAGACCGCAATCTGTTGCCGCACTTGAAGAAGGTCGCTCCCGCCGTGATGACCGTCGGCGGTCACTTCGACGCCGAGGATTTGTACGGCACGTTCCGCACCTATCAGGCGATCGAGAAGCAAAATCCGGGCATCTTCAACGTGCTGGTGTGCGGACCGTGGGCGCATGGCCAATGGTCGAACCAAAGTGCGAAGAGCCTCGGCAACATCGATTTCGGCGCCGACACCGCGGCCTTCTACCAGACGGAAATCGAATTGCCGTTCTTCAACTATCACTTGAAGGGCAAGGGCGAACAGAAGCTGCCGGAAGCGTTCGTCTTCGAGACCGGCACGAACGCGTGGCGCAAGTTCGACCACTGGCCGCCGCGGGACGTGCAGGAAAAAACGTTCCACCTGCGCGGCGAAGGCAAGATGAACACGGCGTCGAACTGGAAAGACAAGGACGACTTCGACAGCTTCATCAGCGACCCGAAGAAGCCGGTGCCGACAACGGATCGCATCGCCTTCGGCATGCCGCAATCGTACATGACCGACGACATGCGTTTCGCCTCGACGCGGCCCGATGTGCTGACGTATCAGACCGACGTGCTCGACAACGACTTGACCTTGGCCGGCCCGATCATCGCGGACCTCGCGGTATCGACGACGGCGACGGACGCCGACTGGATCGTCAAGGTGATCGATGTTTATCCCGACGATTACAGCAGCCCATCGATCGGCAAGGCGATGGGCGGCTACCAGATGCACGTCCGCAGCGAGATGATACGCGGCCGATATCGCAACAGCTTTGAGAAGCCGGAGCCGTTCAAGGCGAACGAACCGGCGCGGGTCAAGTTTACGCTGCAGGACGTGTTGCACACGTTCAAGAAGGGGCATCGCGTGATGGTGCAGATTCACAGCTCGTGGTTTCCGCTCATTGACCGCAATCCGCAGAAGTACGTGCCGAACATATTCTTCGCGAACGAGGATGATTTCACGGTGGCGACGCATCGCGTCTATCGCACGGGGAACTTGCCGAGTCGTATTCACGTGGGCGTGTTGCCGAACAAGATGGAGAAATAACATGGCTGACGAAATGTTGACGATCCGTTGCCGCGAGAACGGCCCGCTGGTTTTGCCGGCGAAGTTCAAGATTGTCGATCACCTGGGCAACGAATTTGTGTTGCCGACGGGGAAAGAGAATGTCGCGTTGTGCCGATGCGGGCAATCGAAGACGAAGCCGTTTTGTGACGGTTCGCACAAGACGTGCGGGTTTCTGGCGGCGGAGTCCGCGGCGCCGCCGGCGGGGTGAACCGGTTTTCGTTTAGCGCTCGCGCGGCGCCACGCGGGCGCTAAACGCAGAAAACGGAAAAACGCGCGAACCATCGTACGGGCCGCGTCGTCTATTCCACGTCCACATTGACAACCCTCCAAGGGCACGATCATGTTGCATCGCCTCCATTCACGAAGTTCTTCCTCGCGGCACCATTGTCGCGCGAGCCGCTCGCATTGCATCTGTAGTTGACGCCAATCCTTGTCCAGCAGCAAAGCCAGGCGTCCACGGATGCCTGGCTTTTTTCATGCGCGCGGCGTCCCTCACCCCCAACCCCTCTCCCGGAGGGCGATGGGAGCAACACGTAGGAAGGGCAAGCCAAAGGGCGATGGCAGCCGTCTCGAAAACGGCCGAGTCGAAAGACCTTGAGGGTTCAACTCCCTCTCCTTCCGTTGAGGCTTGGAAGGTAGCCGGATATCGGTTGGCCGGACCACTCTGCTAAGGTGGGTCTCTGAAAAGAGAGGAGGGTTCAACTCCCTCACCTTCCGCTTACCGATGCCGCTTGCGGCTTCGCGTTCGCGTGGCAGCACTCGAACGCGAAGCCGCAAGCGGCCGAGAGGCCCCGATGGTGAAACGGAACGATCATACCTCGCTTCGAACGAGGCGTTCCAGGTTCGAATCCTGGTCGGGGCATTGAGCAGTGGAGAGTGGAGAGTGGAGAGTGGAGAGTGGGGAGAAGTGAAGTGGGCCGAGAGCGAGTCAATTGCTTTCCACACTCACCACTCACCACTCGCCACTCTCCACTACTACGGTGGTCGTAGTGTAGTGGCCTTGCATGCGACACTGTGAATGTCGCGGCGGCGGGTTCGATTCCCCCCGACCACCCTTTGAGTAGTGGTGAGTGGCGAGTGGTGAGTGATGAGTGGAAGCGAATGGTGAGTACCACTCACCACTCACCACTCGCCACTCACGACTACTCAACCGTCCTCGTAGTGTAGCGGAATCGCACGCGACCCTGCGAAGGTCGTAGCGCAGGTTCGAATCCTGCCGGGGACACTTTTGACGCTGGGGCTGGACGGCCAGGCAACCGGCTGCAACCCGGTTTGAAATGGGTTCGACTCCCATCGGCGTCTATGTTATGAAATGCGATACGCTTGCCCGCGAACCACGCCGGCGCAGAACACGGAGACTTGGCATGCTGGGAAGATAGGCAAAGAATGCTGATTAATTGGAGGGGAGGGCGCCCCTTGCCGATACTTCTAAATGATACACGGACTGCCCGAGCGAGGATGCCAAATGCCTAGTACGATCCCAGCTACGAGCTGGTGGCCAAGCGACAAATGCGCCAAGGCCTTCTGGGCCCAGCAGGATTGCCGGCCGTACCAGCAATTATTGAAAGACACGCTTGACTGGGCTGCCCCCGGAGCGCAAGAGCGGTGGCTCGATCTGGGATGCGGCGGTGGCTCCGTCACCAGAGCGATCTGGGAGCGGACGAGCGGCGCCGTTGGGGCCGTGGTTGGGCTGGACTGCGCGGCGGCAAACGACGACGCCTATCGCCGCTTGCGCGAGACCCTTAGTCCAACTCCGGCGGATCGCATTCAGTTCATTCACCACGACTTCAGCTCCGGGCTCGGGCTCTTTCCTGATGGCGTCTTTGACCACGCCGTGTCCGGGCTGTCGATCTCTTACGCCGAGTCCTACGACGAATCTGCAGGGCGGTGGACCGGGGCGGCGTACGACCGCCTGCTCGGCGAGCTCCTGCGGGTGATCCGTCCCGGAGGCCGATTGGTCTTCTCGGTCAACGTCCCTGAACCCTCCTGGGCCAAGGTGGCCTGGCGGTCCCTGCCCGGCTTTTTCCACGGCGAGCACACGCTGCGCTCCCTGAAACGGTCCTGGCGGATGCTCCGGTACGGGCGCTGGCTCAAGCGCGAGGCGCGGACCGGTCGATTCCACTATCTTCCCGCTACCGAGGTAAACCGCAGGTTGACCGCCACGGGATTTGTATCCATCGCCCATCGCCTGAGTTATTGCGATCAAGCGTACGTCTTCCGCGCCCTGAAGCCGAATTAACCGAAAGGGCCGTCATGCGCGGTAAACCGATCGGACTGTCTCGCCCCCGTCGATTCCTGGTGGATCTGTTGCACGTCGCGGCACGAGTCCCGACGGTGCCGGTCCAGCGGCGGATGGCGTTGGCCGAGGTGGTGGCGGCCCGCGAGTGCTTGGCGGATCGCCCCTGTTGGCCGGCGGTGTTCCTCAAAGCCTACTCCCTTGTGGCGGCTGACTTTCCCCCCTTGCGGCGTGCCTACCTCAACCTTCCTTGGCCGCACCTGCGCGAGTACCCGAAGTCCGTGGCGAGCATCGCGGTCGAGCGGGTGTATGAGAACGAGCCGTGTGTATTCTTCGGCCGGATCGTTGACCCGGCGAACCTGCCGATATGGGAGATTCACTCCCGTATCCGCCAGTTCGCCGAAGCACCGATTGAGACCATTCCCTCGTTTCGCAAGATGCTGTCTTTCGCGCGTTGGCCGCGACCGGTGCGGCGGGCCTTACTCTGGCTTGGGCTCAACTTGCCCCGCATGCGGCCCGGACAGTTCGGGACATTCGGGCTGAGCGTCTATTCGTCGCTCGGCGCGGAGTCCTTGCATCCCCTCACTCCGCTGACCTCGACTCTCAATTACGGCGTCATCGACTCCGATGGGACCGTCTGGGTCCGTCTCATCTATGACCACCGAGTATTCGACGGGGCAACGGCCGCTCGGGCACTCGACAAGCTCGAAAAGGTGTTAACCGGGCCGATACTTGCTGAGTTGCGCGGCATGGGTTCCCGTTCTTTGGTTGCCGCGTGATCCACCATCCACTTTTTTCGGTCAACGTGCGGATCTACCTCGCGTAACGCGCGCCAAGGCGAGACGCGCCATCTCTTGCGACGCCGCTGCGGCCGCATCGGCTTCTTCGGTAGTGGGTCAGTTTGCTCGAAACTTTTGGAGTGCGGCGATTTGACGCCGCTTTCTTTCCTTTTTTCTTTGGTAATTCGATGTGCAAAAGAAAAAAGAAGGAAAGAAAGAAAGCGGCGTCAAACCGCCGCACTCCAAAATGACCCATTACCGCTTCTTCGTCCTGTTTGACAATGCACGCGCGCCATGATAGCCTGGGCTTCCGCCCTTGCCGGAGGTTTTCATGCGCCTGCTCGTTTCTCGTGGACTGGTTGTCGTCCTCTGTGTACTTCTAACGGTCACTCGCGCCGCCGCACAGTCGGCGGAGGTGGACGCGCTTTTCGCCAAGTGGGCGCGCAACGATTCGCCCGGCTGCGCGGTCGCCGTTTTTCAGGACGGCAAGAACGTCCATCAGCGCGGCTACGGCATGGCTGACCTCGAGAACGGCATCGCCATCACGCCGGAAACCGTCTTCAACATCGCGTCGATATCCAAGCAATTCACCGTCTTCTTGATTCTTCTGCTCGCACAAGCTGGATTACTTTCGCTCGACGACGACGTGCGCCGCCACGTGCCGGAGCTGCCCGACTTCGGCAAGACGATCACGGTGCGTCATCTGATTCATCACACGAGCGGACTGCGCGAGGACTGGTCGCTGCTGACGCTGGCGGGCTGGCGCAGCGAAGATGTCATCACGCGCGACGACGTTTTCGGCCTGATCCGTCGTCAGAAAGAACTCAACTACGCACCCGGTGAAGACTACACGTACTGCAACAGCGGTTATCACCTCCTCGCGGAAATCGTCCGCAAGAAGACCGGCCAATCGGTGCGCGAATTCGGCCACGCCAAGGTGTTCGGGCCGCTCGGCATGAAGCAAACCGTTTTTCAAGACGATCATCGCCAGTTGATCAAGGGGCGCGCTCAATCGTACGCATCCAAGAAGGGCGGCGGCTTCGAGCGGGTCCTTTATGGCGCAGGCCGCGCCGGGCCGGGGAACTTGCACACCACCATCCTCGACCTGGCGAAGTGGGATCAGAACTTCTACCAGCCGAAAGTCGGCGACGCGCGCATCATCGAGCAATCGCTCAAGAAAGGCAAACTGAACGGCGGCAAGGAAATCGACTACGCCGGCGGGCTGCGCCACAGCGTCCATCGCGGCTTGCCTACCATCGAGCACGGCGGCAGCATCGCCGGCTATCGCAGCCATCTGTTGCGCTTTCCCGAACAGAAATTCACCGTCGTCATCCTGGCGAACGTCAGCTCGTTCAAGCCCAGCGCCATGGCACGAAAAGTCGCGGAAGTGTATCTCGGCAAGCAGATGCAGCCAGTCGCCAAGCCCGCCGCGGTGACGGCCGACGCCTTGCCCGGTTACGCCGGCGAATATCGTTTCGCCTCCGGCTTCTTGCTCCGCTTTCAAGCCGAGGGCAAGACCCTTTTCTTGATGACCGACACCGGCAAGGTCGCCCTGCGGCCCGCGTCGGCCAGCGAATTTGTGGAAGGCGAGACCGGCAATGCCTACACGTTCGGCAAGGGAAGCGTCGTGATGCACGGCATCGGCCTGGACCAGACGGGGCAAAAAGTCGAACGGCTTACACTGTCCGCCAAACAGTTCGATGAACTCACAGGCCGTTTCCAGAGCGACGAGTTGGATGTGATCTACACGATTTTTTTGAGCGACGGCAAACTGATGCTGCGTCATCGCAAGGGCGAGACGGAATTGCGCCCGCTCGCCGCCGACGAGTTCTCCGCTGCTACAAGCAATTTGTTCGCGACGTTGCGATTCACACGCAGCTCCGACAACGGCATCACCGGCTTCACGGTCAGCACGCCGCGTGCGCGGCACCTGCGGTTTGCCAAAGTCGTAATCCAGAGATAGTCAGAGCACTCAATTCGATCTGCGGTGCAAATGAAACAGTACGCCGGTTGGAAACAACACGTATGCTGCCAGCCCAACGATAGCCGCGGCAATCTTGACGAACATGCCGAGCCTCGAAGTCGGCGTGTCAGACTCCAGCAACAAACTCAGTCCCAACAATGCGATCGCGGCGCCGACGATCCCGCCAACGACAAAGCCGATCACTCCGGCCCACCACGCGTACACACAGCCAACCGCGCACCAGGTGATGGCCCAGAGCAGGCCGGCGGTCGCGGAGAGTGCTTCCAACAGCGTCAATCGTCACCGCCGCTTCGATTTCGCCGTTAGTTCACCTGTCGAATATCGACGGCCAGGAGTTGTTCTCGATCAAGCGACAGGACCAAATTCACCGCGAGGTTGGGTTGCAGATCGGCCAGGCGCATGACGCGGGTGCGGTCCATCACCTTGAAGTCTCGGCGCAATGCAAATGTTTTTTCGTTCTTGTCCAACACGACGATGAGTTGTCCGCTGTCGCCGTCGAGTGATTTGATTTTCGCGCTGACCTCGGGCGGTTGCAGAATCATGCGCGTGACTTGTTGCGTTTCCGGAGAAAACATAACTGTGCCCTGCGCCAGTTTCGCGACCTGGTTCAAGGGGAGCGTTTGCACCGCGACCTGACTGTAAACGAGCTGGATTACGGCATCCTTGGCGACCGCCATGGTTTTGGGCACGTTTTTCGTTTTCGGTCCGGTCAGCTTGATTTCACCTTTGCCGGCGTCAACGTCGTTGACGACGCCGACGATTCGCATGCCGGGAAGCCGCGACGTTTTGATTCGTGGATAGAGCTTGTTGGCGAGTTTGCCGCCGTCGGGATCCCAGACGAGGTTCAGGGCCAGCACGTTTTTGCCGTCCAGCGACGCGGTCACATTCATCTGCGAGCCCGGCTTGACTTCGCGCAAGAAAGCGGTTCGCCCGGCGAGCGAGACCCTTGCATCCGCGGCGACCGGCAAGGTTTTCGATGGCGTCCCCTCCTGGGCAATCTCGATTTTGCGAGTCTTGGCGTCCACTTCCACGACCGTCGCGAGGAATCCGGGCAATTGAATGACCATGGCCTCGACATCGCCGGTGATTCCGAGCTTGAGCTGAACGGTTTGCCCCACGGCGACGACATCGAGCCGAGTCTTCTCGCCCGCGGCGGTCGTCACTTCGATGTCTTTCCTGCGAATGCTGAACGTTTCGTCTTCGGTCGCGCCTTTGCTGGGACGAACCGTAACGGTGCCGACCTTGAGATCGATTTTCTTGACGACGCCGGTCACCTTCGGCGGAAACAGATCCTGAGCGGCGAGGACTCCGGAAAAGAGAAAACAGGCGCCAATCAGGAAGCAAAACAGGCGCGGCATGATGCGTTTACCTCGGCTTCATGGAACGGAAACGTCTCACCAAATTGTATCGGCAAATTCGCTACTCTCCAAGAAGTTGACGCGCCTCACCCAGGGACTGCGTATCAAAACCCTCTTGAAACCATCGATACTCTGTTTCGAGGTCGGTCCGAGCGTTTGTTTTCGCGTCGAAACGTTGTTCAAATCTCATCAGGCTCATGGCCGTTTGCAACGCGTAGGAGCGTGCCTGCTGACGGCGAGCCAGCATCAACGACTTGCGGAAATCGTCCAGGGCGTTTTCTTTTTCGATCAACGACGGCGTCTCCAATTGCAACAGCACTTCACCGCGCATGCGGTACAACTCCGGCTCGAACAGACCCTCGCCCGTCTGGTTCACGAGCGCCAGGGCCTCGCGCAGGATTCGCAACGCATTATCCCGACGATTCCGCCGCCGCAGCACGTCGGCGAGGAGTCCAAGATAATACGTGTGGTAAGTGACGCTATCGGTGGCAAGCCAGCCGTGGATGCCGTGCCGCAATTGAGTCAGGCCATTGTCGTTATCGCTTTCCGTGATCGCCATGGCCCAGCCATCGAAGATGGCGCCGCCGGCGTGCCAGAAAGACAGGCCATGTTCGACGGCGATGGCAATCGAAGCGCGGGCATGATGCAGCGTCGCGGGCACGTCGCCGCGAAGCTGGTGCACCATGGCCGCGAAATGAAGGGCCACCGTCTGGCTGCTCGGCGACAGGTCGTGGCTCATCTTGATGGCGATCTCGCTCTGCTGCACCGCCTGTTTGGGATAGCCGAGAATCCAGAGTGCGACGGCGCCGAACCCCTTGCAGATGACGCCGGGGTCCTGGCCAAACTGAAACGCATGCTTGCGATGCCGCTCCGGATCGTAGAGCACACTCGCCTGCTCGACGTGATGAAGCGAGGCCACCGGCTCGCCACGGCACAACGCGGTGATGCCGAGCGCCTGCGCCGCCTGCAACGCCAGGTTGGGATCGCCCAGTTGCTGGGCGAGCGCCGACAGCTCTTCCGCCATATCCTGGGCGCGCGACAACTCGGAGCGAACCTTCGAGAACAACCACAGGCCCCACAGTATCGGGAACCGGGCCAGCGATGTCGGATCGTTGGCACACAGATCGCGCGCTCGACTGTACGCGTGCCGGGCGTCCGGATCGGCGTAGCCACGCGTCACCTGCAATTGCAGACCGAGGATGGTTTGCAACGGCAGCTCCACCACGGCGCGTTCCGCGTTGGGCGGCAATTTCTTCAAGAGACGCAAGCCGCGTTCCGCCAGCGCGATGGCTTCCTTGTGCGCGAAGACGCGGGCGGCGTTGTCGGCGGCGCAGCGAAATTGCCGCGCGGCGGACGCCAAATCTCGGCCGGCCTCATAAAGACAGCCCAACTCGGCGGCGGCTTCGGTGTTGTTGGCATGGCGCGCGTCCAGCGTACGGGCGAAAGCCAGACTCCAGGATGCGCGCCGCGCCGGTTGCAGATCCAACTCCAAAGCTTGCTGATACAAGATGTGCACGAACGCGTAACGCAATGTCGGCGTGCCATCGGGAAACTCGTCGTCGCGCACGCGGCGAACCAGGCCGTGCACGCGGTCCAACTGTTGAAGCTGCTCTTCCACGTCGGCCTGCTCAAGCTGCAAAACGACCGCGAGCGTCGCCGAGTCAAATTGATGCCCCTGCACGCTGGCCGCGGACAGAAGCCGGCGGTCCTCGTCGCGCAGGCGCTGCATCGTGCGCTGAATGACGCTGCGGACGGACGCGGGGACATCGTGTTGCAGATCCGGCGCTTCGTGAACCAGCGTCCAGCGACCGCCGGACTCGGCGATGACGCCGCGCTCGCGCAGATAACGCAACAGGTCCACCATGAACAGCGGGCTGCCTTCCGTGCGTGCGTAAATCAGGTCCGCGAACGCCGCCGCGAATTGATGGCCGGGAAACGCCAGCTCCAGATAACGATCGACGTCGGCGCGTTGCAAAAAGCCGAGCGAAATATCGACGCAGCACCCCTTCGCTGCCAGCTCTTGTCGGACGTTATGAAACGGATGCGGCCCCAGGAGCAACTCCGTCGGCCGGCAGGTGGCGAGCACCAGCAATCTCAGGCCGCGAAAGTGCTGGCCGACATGGGCGATCAAATCCACGGTTGGAACGTCAGACCAGTGAACGTCGTCAAGAAAAAGCACGATCGGGCCAAGCCGCGACGCTTCCTGCGCCAGCGTGCGAAACTCGCGCAACATCGCATGCCGGGACACGGCGCGCGGCGCCGCGCTGGCATCCGGCTCGTGCGTGAGTTGGGCAAACCACGTCGGCGCCACCACCTGCATGAGCCGTTTCATCGAGCCGCTCGTGTCTTTGCGCAGAAGATCTTCGAGGGCGTCGAGAATCGGCAAATACGCCTCGGTATCGGCGCGGCGTTCGGAGCAATTGCCGCGACCGATCAAGCAGCCGCGCTGCGACAGGCCCGCCAGGAAATCTTCAACCAGGGTCGTCTTGCCGATGCCCGGCTCGCCGACGATGCAAACGAGACTGCCGTCGCCGGCTTCGGCCTGGGCGAACGTTTGGCGAAGGTTGACCAGCTCCGGCTCGCGCGGCACGATGGCGCGGACGAGCGGCGCCGCGGTTGCATCCGCGCCGCCGCCCGCGGCGAG
>DAIOGM010000027.1:0-30970 GCA_036745215.1 Gemmataceae bacterium | reverse complement strand
GAACGGCGACATGGCTCTCGACGAAGCAATCGCAGCCGACTACCGGGAAGTCGGCCGCTTTACGCCGGTCGATTCGCCGATGCGCGGCAAGTCGAAGGCGTGGGCATACCCAATCATCGCGGATGGCCGATTGTACGTGCGCGATTTGAGCTCAATCTGGTGCTACGACATCAAAGGCGGCTCGTGATCGTCAAAAAAACGGCACCTCCTCTATGGCCTGAACGCTGGGCTCGCTACAATAACCGTTTCCCGATTCTCTGAAGTTCGCCGCGTCGGCGAACGGTTTCGGGAGTTGGTTCTTTATTGTTAGATTGATGCCGGCGTATCCCCCGCTTGCGGCTTCGCGTTCGCAAGCAACACCGCGAGCGCGAAGCCGCAAGCGGCGCCAATGGCATCGGAAGGATTTCGCACGCATGGTTAATCGGAATTTGGTCCGGCAATACGATCTCTCCGAGGAAGATCTCGAACAACAACTCGCGGAAGCCATGGGGCTTTCCACCTATGATCCAGATATTCCGGTCATCACCTTCAACGAAGGACAGGAATTCGACGTCAACAAGATCGTCAAGGGACGCGTCCTCAATATCGTCGGCGATGATGTCGTCGTCGATGTAGGCTACAAGAGCGAAGGCGTCATTGCGCTCGAAGAATGGAAGGACGAAGGGCTCGACAAGGTCGTCCCACCCAAAATCGGCGATGAAATCACCGTACTTCTCGAATCCGTCGAAGACGAATCCGGCGCGATCGTTCTCTCCTACCGCAAAGCGAAGCGCCAGCAGGAATGGGAAGACATCATCGCCAAGCACAAGGAAGGCGACGTCGTTTCCGGCGCGGTCACACGCAAGATCAAGGGCGGCCTGCTCGTCAACATCGGCGTCAACGTGTTCCTGCCCGCGTCGCAAGTCGATATTCGCCGGCCGCCGGACATCGGCGATTACATTGGCCGCAACATCGATTGCAAGATTCTCAAGATCGATGAAGCCCGCCGCAATATCGTGGTGAGTCGCCGCAAGCTGATCGAGGACGAGCGCACTGAGAAGAAATCGCGCCTGTTGTCCGAGATCGAGGTCGGTCAGATTCGTAAGGGCATCGTCAAGAACATTGCCGAGTTCGGCGCGTTCGTGGACCTGGGCGGCATCGATGGCTTGCTCCATATCACCGACATGAGCTGGGGCCGCGTCAACAATCCGCACGAAGTCGTCAAGATCGACCAGGAGCTGGAAGTCTTCATCATCAACGTGGACAAGGACCGCGAAAAAATCGCCATGGGCCTGAAGCAAAAATCCAAAAGCCCCTGGGAAGACGTCGCGACCAAGTACCCGATCGCCAGCCGGCACACGGGCGAGGTCGTCAACGTCATGTCCTATGGCGCGTTCGTCAAGCTCGAACCGGGCATCGAGGGTTTGGTCCATATCAGCGAAATGTCGTGGACCAAGCGCATCAATCATCCCAACGAGCTGGTTTCCATCGGCGATCAGATCGAAGTGCAAGTCCTCAACATCAACAAGGACAAGCAAGAGATCTCCCTCGGCATCAAGCAAGTGCAGCCGAACCCGTGGGACAAGGTCGCGGAACGTTATCCGACTGGCATGCAGGTCGAGGGCATCGTCCGCAATTTGACGAACTACGGCGCCTTCATCGAGATCGAGGAAGGCATCGACGGTCTGCTCCACGTCAGCGACATGAGCTGGGTGCGCAAGGTCGGCCATCCGAGCGATGTCTTGAACAAGGGCGACAAGGTCAAATGCGTCGTCCTCTCCGTCGATCAGGAGAAAAGGCGCATTGCGCTGGGCCTCAAGCAGATGGCCAACGATCCATGGGACGGCGACATTCCGAGCCGCTACCATCCCGGCGACACCGTCAAGGGCAAGGTGACGAAGATCACCAACTTCGGCGTGTTCATCGAGTTGGAACCGGGCCTGGAAGGGCTGTTGCACATTTCCGAGCTGGGCGACGGCAAGGTGGACAAGCCGGAAGCGCTCGTCAAGCAGGATCAAGAGATTGAAGTGCGCGTGTTGCGCGTCGATCCGGCGGAGCGCAAGATTGGCCTCAGCCGCAAACGCGTCGGTGATGAGGAGGAGACGCCGGTGGAGACGCCGACGGACCCGACCGGCGACGCGTCCGCGAAGCCGCGCGAGCTGCGCGGCGGCACGGGCACTGGCGGCAATCTGATCAACATGCCGGAAGCGCCGCCGAAGGAAGAGTAATCGCCAACGCCGCTTGCGGTTTCGCGCGTTCGCAGCTCGCGAAACCGCAAGCGATTTGGTTTTTATTCCTTTGTCAGTTCTTGCATCACAAGTTGCTGAACCACTTCGGTCTTCGCCATCCCTTTCGTCTCACGCATCACGAAGCCCTTGATCGCATCGGCCGCCTTTACCTTTCCCTTTTTGAAGTCGGCCACGGCTTTCGGATTTGCGGCAATCGCTTTACGAACCAGCTCCAAGAGCTGCGATTCGTCGGCGACAACTTTGAAGCCAAGCTTGTCGATCGCCTGCCTGGCGGTCAAGCCGTCGAGCATCGCCGCGTAGACTTCGCGAGCCCGCTGCTTGTTCAATCCGGTGGCCTTGATTTCGTTGATGAGGTCGCCCAAGTTTTCGGGTGACAGCGGACACGCCGTGATGTCGATGTTTCGATCATTCAGGGTTGAGAGCAAATCGTTGAGCGTCCAGTTGCACGCTTCCTTTGCGTCGTTACATTTTTTGACGACTGCTTCGAAATAGGCGACAAACGCCCACCCCTGGCGTGAGAGAACGCTGGCGTCTTGCGCCGTCATGCCGTACTGCGCCTGCAATCGCGATTTCTGCGCCGCAGGCAGTTCGCCGAGTTCCGCACGTACTCGTTCCAGAGTGGCCGCATCGACCGTCACCGGCACGAGGTCCGGCTCCGGGAAATAGCGATAATCGGAAGCCTCTTCCTTTCGTCGCTGAATCTCGGTGCGGCCTGTACGCTCGTCCCAGCCCGCGGTCGCTTTGCTGACGGAGCCGAGCGTGCCACTGGCTTTTTTTTCGACTACCGAGGCGACATGATAATCGCCAAACGGCTTCGTCGCGGTGTCGATTTGCCAGACACCGCGTTCGAGATTGCGCGTCAATTCGCCCGCCTGGCGTTCCGCTTCATATTTCAATGCCCGTTCGACGCCGCGGATGGTGTTGAGATTCTTGACTTCAATAATCGGAGAAGCGACGAATGTGCCGCTCGACTGCGGAACATGGATATTAATGTTGGCGTCGCAGCGAAGGCTCCCCTCTTGCATCTCGCAATCGGAGACGCCGATCTCGCGCAGCAACAAACGCATTTCCTCCAAATACGCTTTCGCCTCCTCCGGCGTCTCGATTTCGGGCTTGGAGACGATTTCCAAAAGCGGCGTGCCGGTGCGATTGAGATCGACGAGCGAATCCGCGCGCCCCGCGGCCTCGTCGTGCAGCATCTTGCCGGCGTCTTCCTCGAGATGAGCGCGGATGATGCCGATCTTTCGCGTGCCGGCCGACGTTTCGATCTCGAGCGAACCATCGGAGCTGAACGGCAAATCGTACTGGCTGATCTGATAGTTCTTCGGGAGATCGGGATAGTAATAGTTCTTGCGATCCCACTTCGTGAAGCTTGCAATCGTGCAATTGAGCGCAACGGCCGCCTTGAGTGCGAGTTGAAACGCGGAGCGATTCATGACGGGCAGCGTCCCCGGCAAGCCGCAGCAGACGGGGCACGTCGCGGAGTTCGGCGGCAACCCGAACGTCGTCGCGCAGCCGCAAAAGAGCTTCGTCTTGGTGAGAAGCTGCACGTGAACTTCGAGGCCGATGATGGTGCGGTAAGACATGTTTAGCGAGTCACAATAGCCGATTAGATCACGAACGATTCGAGTACCGTTCCCATCTTTGTTCAATTCGTTGCCAAAAACTCGGAAAATGCCCCGCCGTTTGCCTCACGACGAGGTTTTCTTTCTGCTTTTGCCAAACAACGTAAATGAGGTTTCCGTTGTCGCTTAACCAAGTCGTCCCCTGGTGGATGCCAAATTCGTATGGGCAAGTGTTTGGATTGCCAAGAAGCTCGACGACTTCGTATTCAGTCATGCCTTTCTGGATGCGTTCGAGATTTGTAGCATTGATTTTGTCGCTAGGGTGAATGATGTAGAAAGCGCTCGCTCCCATAAACACCAAAATCACCACGACGACAAAGAGTGACCTGCGATTCATTACGCACCCAACCTTGTTACATCAACTTCTTCGCCTTCCCCTTCACTGCCGCCTTGAGGTCGCCGTTCAAAAGTTGCGGCAATCGGAAGACCAGGCCAGGGAACAGACCGGGCTCAAACCATTCGGCCCCAGTGATTTCCGTACGGCAAACATATTTACCTTCAACAAGCTGGTGTTCGCGCAACGTCGGCTCGTCACCGGTCGGATCGATAACCCAATACCACGAGATACCGTAATGTTCGTAATCCGCAAACTTGCGTTCCTGAAGATACGGTCGATTCGATGGAGAAAGGACTTCCACCGCGAGGTCGACGGGGCCGTAAACCAGTTCGTCTCGATATTGCTCAAGATGTTTGTTGGCCAAGAACATGAAGTCGGGAGCGTAAACCAGTGCATTTTCCTCGTCTAGAATCAAATCGCACTCGAAGAACACCAGGCCGAGCCGCGCGTGGCGAACCCAGCGATCCAACATGTCAGCGAGGTAATGACTGGCGCGATTGTGCTTGGGTTTCGGCCTGGGCATGGTCACCAGCTCCCCGTAAATCAGCAACGTTTCATATGGCAAATCCGTTGGAAGAGCAAAATAGTCGCGCACGGACATGCGCACTTTTTTCGATGGTCTTGGTTTCAACAGCACGCCCATAGCTTTTCCTCCCGCGACCATTCTACACCACTGGCCGCCTGCGATGCCAATCCGTTTCCCGCTCGAACATCCGCGCCACGCGCAGCAGCTTCTCCTCCGCGAACGGCGCCGCCAATATTTGCAGACCTATCGGCAACCCGCCGCTGGTGAAACCGCAAGGGATGCTGATGCCGCAGATGCCCGCTAAATTGGCGCCGATCGTGTAGATGTCGGATAGGTACATCGCCAGCGGATCGGCCGTCTTTTCGCCGATCTTGAACGCGGCCGTCGGCGACGTCGGCCCGATGATCACGTCGCACTCCGCGAAAGCGCGGTCGAAATCCTGCCGGATCAAACGGCGAACCTTAAGCGCCTTCAAATAATACGCGTCGATGTAGCCGCTCGACAGGGCGTACGTGCCGAGCATGATGCGGCGTTTGACTTCGGCGCCGAAGCCTTCGCCACGCGATTTCTTGACCATGTCGATCAAGCCGGCGAACTTTTCGGCGCGATGGCCGAAGTGGACGCCGTCGTAGCGGGCGAGGTTGCTCGATGCTTCCGCGGTGGCAACGAGATAATAAACGGCGACCGCGTACGGGCTATGCGGCAGAGAGATTTCCTTGATGGTCGCGCCGAGCCTCTGGTACTGTTTGACGGCCACCCGTACTGCATTTTCAACTTCGGCATCCAGCCCTTCGCCCCAGAATTCGCGAGCGATGCCGATCGTCAATGGCTTGATCGGCTCATCCAAAGTCGCTGAATATTCTGGAACCGGCCGATGGACGCACGTGCTGTCGCGACGGTCTGGGCCGGCAATCGCTTCAAGCAATAACGCGGCGTCGCCCAGACTTCGGGTGATCGGACCGACCTGATCGAGCGAGCTGCCGTACGCGATGACGCCGAAGCGTGAAACGCGGCCGTAGCTGGGCTTGAGGCCGACGATGCCGCAATGGGCCGCGGGTTGGCGGATGGAGCCGCCGGTGTCGGTGCCGAGCGCGAGCGGTGCTTGATTGGATGCGACCGCCGCCGCGGAGCCGCCGCTAGAGCCGCCGGGGATGCGCTCGAGGTCCCAGGGGTTGCGCGTGATTTGATAGGCGCTGTTCTCGGTGGACGAGCCCATGGCGAACTCGTCCATGTTTGTCTTGCCGATGAGGATCGCGTCGGCCTCACGCAACTTCGTGATGACGTGGGCGTCGTAGGGTGGAACGAAGTTGCCGAGGATCTTGCTGCCGGCAGTGGTGCGTTGGCCTTTGGTGCAGAGGATGTCCTTCACCGCGATGGGGACGCCGGCGAGCTTGCCGAGCGCGTGGCCGGCTTTGCGTTTCGCGTCGATCGTTCGCGCCTGGTCGAGCGCGGATGTATCGTTGACGGCGAGAAACGCTCTGACTTTTTGGTCAACGGCTGCGATACGTTCGAGGAAGGTGCGCGTGATCGCCTCGGCGGTGAGGGCGCCGGCGGTTTGTTGTTGCAGCAGTTCGGTGGCGGTCAGGTCGAGCATGATCAGTCGCCGAACACGGGGGGGACGCGGTAGAAGTCGCCCTTGCGGGCCGGCGCGTTGGCAAGCGCCTCGTCCGGCGGCAGCGATTGGCCCGGTTCGTCGTCGCGGAAGACGTCGTGCAAATCGAGAGCATGCGCCAGCGGCTCGACGCCGTCGGTGTTCAGTTGTTGAAGTTGATTGATGTAATCGACGATGGCGCTAAGCTGCGGCGCCATCAACGCGAGCTCGGCGTCGGTGAGGTCCAGACGCGCGAGGTCGGCGACCTTGCGGACTTCGTCGGCGCTGAGGGACATGGTTTTATCCACCCCCAGGAATCGCTGCGCTCATCCTGGGGCTTGGCAATGTATCAAAGGGTCGGCATCTGGAAGGGCTTGCGTTTGACGGGCCGTTTCGCGAGGCCGGAGCGAATCGCCTTCACCGTGACGCGCACCGTCTTCACCTTGCCGTCCACGATAATCTTGACGCGTTGCAAATTCGGCTTGAAACGCCGCTTGGTCTTGCCGGTAACCTTTCGGCCGACGCCGCCCAGGTACTTCGCCTTGCCGCGGCGAGCGTATTTATTGCCTCGGCCGGGTTTGGCCCCGGTGAGCGCACATTGCATGGTCATGGGAATCTCCTTAACACTCAAAGAGTGCAATATATACGGAGCTTTCGAATCGACAATGGCTATCGCAATCCCGGTAATCGCCTGGATGGACGCCAGATCTTTCAACGGTAGCGACCCCCCCCTTCTACCATTTCATTGAATGGCAGAAGCCTCCGAACCATAAGTTCAAATTCTGATTAGTTTTCTGCTGTATTACCCCCCCCTTCTGCCAGTTTCGTTAATGCACTGCGTCCTTTCACCGAAGGCCAGAACGATGAATGAAGACGCGAAACTTTATCTTTTTTGGAATGAACTCTTGATTTGCGCACCATTGCAGGTAAGATTGTGGTGTCAGATGGGAAAAAATGGGTGAAAATGGGAATCACCGGACCCACACCCCCAACCCCTCTCCCAGGGGGCGAGGGGAGCCACGCCAATGTTATTGACCGGCACCCATCCCAGAACCCTTGACGACAAGAAGCGCCTGGCGCTTCCAAAGAAGGTGCGCGAGCAAGTCGGCGAGGTCGCACAGCTTTTCGTAACTCCGGGGCCGGACCAGACGCTGTGGATCTACACAACCGACGAACTCGAACGCCTGTCCGCCAAGCTCGATCAAACTCCGGCGACCGACGCGGAGGCACGTGTTTTTCGACGGTTGTTTTTCGCACAGATGGAAGAGGTCGAGCTGGATGGTTCGAGCCGAATGTTGATTCCCGATCGGCTCGCTCAGTTCGCGGGGCTGGAACACGAGGTCGTCTTGCTGGGCGTGCGCGATCATATGGAACTATGGAACGCGGCGCGCTGGCAAGCGTATATTTCGGAGCAAGGGCCGAAGTTCGACAAATTTGCAGAAGAGGCGTTTCGAAAATAAACACGGCGAGCCGAGCCGCGTAAGCGGCCGGTTGATGATGCGGTTCCTCAACCGGCCGCTTACGCGGCTCGGCTCGCCCGGATACATCGTGCGTTCGCTGACACCGACAGGGGGCTGTCGAAGGTTGGTTGTGAGAGTAGACACGACCTTCCTTTAACTTTGTAGCGATCCCCAATCCGTCAAGGTTTGCCGGCAGCCCCTTGAAATTGATCCGCAGACAACCTGCGGTTGATTCTTTTGATAGCGTGAGAGTAAGGAAACTTTCCTTGCTCTCACGCTTTTTTTGTTTGATCAATTAGCACCAAAGGTGCGCAATGTTAAAGCCCAGGGCAACGCCCTGGGATAGGACGAACAACAATGTTCAAGCCCCGAAGGGGCGCAATCGCCCGTGGCGGCGGTCATCGCACCCTTACGGGGCTTCGGTTGACGTTTTTCGTATCCCAGGGCGTTGCCCTGGGCTTTAACATCGCGCACCTTCGGTGCTTTCCGATTGGTGCGGTATCGATGAACGACGCCAAACACGTCTCCGTGTTGCCTCGCGAAATCCTGCACTGGCTCGATCCGCAGCCAGGGCAAATCGTCATTGACGCGACCGTCGGCGTCGGTGGACACACCGCGCTCCTTTGCGAACGGATTCAGCCGGGCGGCGCTTTGATTGCCCTAGATCAAGACGCCGCCATGCTCGCGATCGCCAAACAACGTGCGACCGATCCGTGCATCACCTGGCGTCACGCCAACTTCGAGGATTTGCCGGCCGTGCTCGACGAACTGAAGATCCCCGCCGTCGATGCGATCCTCGCGGACCTCGGCTTTTCGTCCGATCAAATGGGCGATCCCGAGCGCGGCTTCAGCTTTCACGCCGACGGCCCGCTCGACATGCGGCTGGATCCGTCGCGCGGCGAACCGGCGAGCGCCTTGATCCGCCGTTCATCGGAAAAAGATCTGGCCGACATCTTCTGGCAATATGGCGAAGAGCGCTTCAGCCGGCGCGTGGCCCGAAAGATTGTGGAAACGAGGCAAAAGACGCCGATCTTGACAACAGGGCAGCTCGCCGATTTGGTACGGAGCTGCGTGCCGCGTTCGAAGGGGCACGCCATCGACCCGGCGACGCGCGTGTTTCAAGCGTTGCGCATCGCCATCAATGATGAACTGGGCGCTCTGGAGCGATTCCTCCAGGCGGCGCCGGCGTGCCTGAAGCCGGGCGGGCGGATCGCGGTCATCAGCTTTCATTCGCTCGAAGATCGCCTCGTCAAACAGGCCTTCCGCAATTCGTCGGAATGGGGTAAAGAGCTGACCCGCAAACCCATTGTGGCGAGCGCGGCCGAGATCAGCGTGAATCCGCGAGCACGCAGCGCCAAGCTGCGCGTGGCGCAAAAGAATGCGTCGTAGTACGCGTGAATTTCATGATATTGGCGAGGACATCGGAACCCGAATCAACGCCAACGGCGTTGCATCTCAAAGCCCAGCGTCGCGAGCGCAGCGAGCGCACGCTGGGTTACGCCATGCACGACAAACGACCCTGAAAGGGTCGGATCAACCGGTTGCCGGCCGGTTGATGTAACGCCTTCGGCGTAACCGATGCACGCGGTGGTTTCCCAGGGTGCGCTCGCTGCGCTCGCGACCCTGGGCTTTGAGATTCAACGCCGTTGGCGTAATCGAGATTCAAGGTGTGACGGGAGAAAAATCCATGACGCGTGAAACCAAGATCGGTCTTGTCGTCGGTACTTCGTTCCTGTGCCTCGTCGGCATCGTGGTCGCGTCGAAATGGCGTCAGGAGGCGGATCCGTCGGAGCAACAAGGCAATCAGGTGGCGGCGGTCGGTCCGACGGAAACGAAGGGCAAGGACGGTGCGGAAAAGAACGACAAGCCGAATCCGCAGCCGGCGCCGACGGCGAAAAAAGAAGAGCCAAAGAAAAACGAGTTTCCGGTAGCGCCGCTGTTGCCGCCGTTGCAACAGGGTTCATTCCAGACCGAATTCAAGCCGAATGAAGGTAGTCCATTGCCGACGCTGCCGCCCCTGCCGCCGCCGACGAACGTGATCGTGCCGGCGCCGTTGCCGGTGACCAATTCCGGCCAACCGGTTCGGCCGCTGACGGAGCTGGAAAAGAAGGAAGCGCCACTGATACCGGCGCCCGTAGCGGTGGGCGTCCGCGTTGAAGGCCAGAGTCCGATTTTGCCGGTGATCGAGGAGAAGAAAACGCCGATCCCGATGCCTCCGCCGTTGACGATGTTTGACGAAAAGAAATTGCCGATCCCGCAGCCGCCGGCGTTGGCGATCGAACAAAAGAACTTTCCGATCAATAACGGAGGCGTTGAGTCGCCGCCGAGCTTGCCGCCGCTTGGCAAGGAGGCGGCCCCGAAGCCGCCGGAGCTGCCGATTGGGCCGTTCCCGGCCGTTGGAGGCCTGCCGAACAACAACGGGCAAAATCCGTCGATCCCGTCGCCGCCCAAGGACAATTCGCCGATCAACTCGACGCCGATGCCGATCCCGACGATCCCGCCCTTCAACATCAATGCGCAAGTTCCGCAACCCGTGGTGGGAGGCAACAGGCCGGTCGTCAAGGAGTTCGACCTGAAGTTTTACGAATGCCGGCAGGGCGACTCGACGTTCACCATCCTGAGTCAGCGTATCTACGGGACCGACAAATATGCAGACGCGCTGCATGCGTACAACTACGCGAACAGCAGCCTCGTCAGCAACGGCGCGAACTTGAAGTTGAATCCGCCGCTGCTCAATCTCGGCCAGCAAGTGGTGTATCCGCCGCTGGAAGTTCTCGAGCGCGATTATCGCAATTACATTCGCGAGGCGAGCGTCAATCCGATGCCCAAGGTGACGATCACGCCGCCGACGCCGCTCACGCCGGGCGTGGCGACCGTCGGCAATCCGCCGTCGCAATCGAGCGGCCGCACGTACACGGTCAAGAATGCCAATGGCGAGAGCATCCTCGATATCGCGGAGCGGGTGCTGGGCAGTCGTGGCCGATGGAACGACATTTATCAACTCAATCGCGCGAACGCCGCGGTGCAGCCGCAGTTTCGCATCCCGGCGGGGACGGAATTGAAGATGCCGGCGAATTGACAATGAATAACCTGGCGAGCCGAGCCCCGTCAGGCAACGCCGTGAAGGATTTTCCTGCGGCGTTTCCAGAGTTGCACGTCGCCACAACATGAATCGTCAGGCCATCAAATACGCCAACGGCGTTGAATCCCGAAGCCCAGGGTCGCGAGCGCAGCGAGCGCACCCTGGGAAACCACCGCGTGAATCGGTTACGCCGAAGGCGTTACATCAATCGGCCGGCAACTAGTTGATCCGACCCCTTCAGGGTCGTTTGTCGTGCATGGCGTAACCCAGCGTGCGCTCACTACGCTCGCGACGCTGGGCTTTGGGATGCAACGCCGTTGGCGTTGTTTCGAGCTCATCTATCTTCCCCAAAACACGAAATTCACGCTAAAAACTCAGTCAGAGCCGGCAGAGCCTCGCGGCAGGTGCGTGTGAAAGACCGGATTTTGCGGGAAAATGGACGTCGTTTCCGTTACTATGCACATAGAGTTGCAGATGGTTTGCACGGCTAACTTCAATAATGATCCACGGCATCCCCGAAGATGATCTGGCGCGGATTCATTGGTACCTCGGCCCAGGCAAGGGCAGTGAATACGCGTACAAACACATACCTTCTGGAATCATGGTAGGCGGCCGCAAACCGTCAGACATGAAAACCCATGAATTCGTTGAGCAACTGTTTGCTGAACTCGTCGAGAAACTGAAGGCGGCTGGCATTATTAGGGCATTGATCGAAATCGGCGAATGCGTGTTCGACAAACGACAATACGATTCGTCCCACGGGTTTGAATCGCTCGATCCGATTGCGCAGGAGGCCTTCGTCAACCATTTGCACCTTGCCGGTGAAACTGCTGCCTTGGAAGCAGATCGAATCGTCGAAAGTTGGGCGAGTGAAATGCGGGCGCGGTGGCCGAACGAAACATTCCGCATTTATCGCCATGTGGAATCGTCTGAGATCATCATCCGGTTCCACAAAGTTCGACCCGGCTTCGAAAATTGGTGTGATCAGGGAGTAGAGATCATCAACGTTTCTAGATGAGAGCGGCCGCCACGCGAGCCCCATCCGCAAGCCGCCATAAATTGTTTGCATTCCCCTAATAATTTGGGTATAACCACTTCACCTACCCAAAATACCGTTTCTCTCCACCCAAGGATTCGCAACCATGAGAAAAATGACCAGGCGCGATTTCGCGAAGGGTTCCATCGCCGCGATGGCGTCGATCACCATCGCCGGCACCAAGTCAAGCGGGCGCGTGCTCGGCGCCAATGATACGATCCGCGTCGCCGTCGCCGGCTTGAATGGCCGCGGCAGCGCGCATGTCGGCGCCTATGCCGGCATGCAAGACGTGGCGATTACCTACCTCGTCGATCCGGATAGCCGCACGTTTGCACCGCGTCTGCGCCAGATTCGTGGCGCTCAGCCGCGCACGGTGGCGGACATTCGCCGCGCCCTGGAAGATCGTGAAGTCGATGCGATTTCGATTGCGACGCCGAACCATTGGCATGCCCTCATGACCGTGTGGGCCGCGCAGGCCGGCAAGCATGTGTACGTCGAGAAGCCGATGAGCCATAACGTTCGCGAAGGCCGCATCGCCGTCGAGATGGCGCGCAAGCACAACGTCATCGTGCAGCACGGCACGCAGAGCCGCACGGAAGGTCACTGGGCGAACACCGTCGAAGTGATCAAGTCGGGCAAGTTTGGCCGGCTGCTCGTGTCGCGCGCCCTGTGCTACAAGATTCGCAACAGCATCGGCAATCGGCCCGCCAGCGATCCGCCGAAGGAACTCGATTTCAACCTCTGGCTTGGACCGGCACAACGCACTCCTCACCACGCCAACCTCGTTCATTACAACTGGCACTGGTTCTGGGCGTTCGGCAACGGCGACATCGGCAACCAGGGCGTCCATCAGATGGACATCGCCCGCTGGGCCATCCAGGGCGCGACGTTGCCGCGCAGCGTCGTCTCCGTCGGCGGCCGATATGGCTACACCGATCAAGGCGAGACGCCGAACTCGCAGGTCACGCTGATGGACTTCGGCCAAACGAAGCTCATCTTCGAAGTGCGCGGCTTGCGTTGCGAAGGCTATCGCGGCCAAACGATCGGCAACGTCTTCCATCTTGAGGAAGGCGTGATCGCCGGCAATCGCTTCTTCGCACGCGGCCAGGGGGCCGGCGAAGCGCTGCCGGCGATGAATCCGCGCCGCGGCCCGGGCGGCGGCAATCATTTCGCGAACTTCATCGCCGCGGTTCGCAGTCGTCGCGTTGCTGATTTGAACGCGGACATCGAGGAAGGCCACTATTCGAGCGCCCTTTGCCATCTGGCGAACATCTCGATGCAGATGGGCACGAACGCCGCCTTCGCACCGCGCACTCGCGCATTCGGCGACAACGCGGACGCCCTCGAAGCGGTCGAACGTATGGAAGCGCATCTGTCGGGCGCGCCGTACAACCTGCGGCTCGCGGATTTGCAGCTCAAGGTCGGCCCGACGCTCAACGTGCAAGCCCGCACCGAAGATTTTAACGGCAACGCCGACGCCAATCGTCTGTTGACGCGCCAGTACCGCGAAGGTTTCGTGGTGCCGGATCGCGTGAGCTAATTCAATTTGTGCAAACGTTTCAGAGCCTGAAGCGTAAGCGAAGACGCCAAAACTTCGCTAACGCTTCAGGCTCTGACTATTCCGATGGTTGGTCGCATGGACGAATCCCCTCGCCGCACCGCCAAGCTCTGGCGCCTCTTGCCGCACGACGCTGCCTCGATCGAACGTCTCGCCCGATCGCTGCGCGTGTCTCCCATCCTCGCTCAGCTTCTCCTCAATCGCAACGTCACCGAAACGGCACATGCTGAGCGGTTCCTCGCCTGCCCATTATCTGGCTTGCTCGATCCCGAATTGCTGCCTGGAGTCGAGGCCGCAGTCGAGCGGTTGTTGATCGCCATCCAGGAGCAAAAGAAAATCTGCGTCTACGGCGACTACGACGTGGACGGCGTCACCGCGACCGCGATTTTGCTGACGTGCCTGAATTTGCTCAAGGCGAAAGTCGATTTCCATGTGCCGCACCGCCTCGACGACGGCTACGGGCTCAACTCCGAGACGCTGAAAAAACTGGCGACGGAGAACGGCGTCAACGTCGTCGTCACCGTCGATTGCGGCATCGCCAGCATCGAGGAGGCGCAAGAAGCGCATCGGCTCGGCATGGAACTGATCGTCACGGATCATCATGAATTCAAGGAGACCTTACCGCTCGCGGCGGCGGTCGTGCATCCGCGCTTGCCGGGCACGGCGTATCCGTTCGGCGGCCTGTCGGGCGCGGGGGTCGCCTTCAAGCTGGCGTGGGCGCTTTGCAAGAAATCGTGCGGCAGCGACAAGGTGACGCCGGAGCTGCGCGAATTCCTGCTCGACGCGGTGCTCCTGGCATCAATGGGCACGGTCGCCGACGTGGTGCCGCTCTTCGAAGAGAATCGCATCTTTGTTCGCCACGGCCTGGCGCGGATGCGTTCCAAGCCGATGATCGGCCTGCAAGCGCTGATCAAGAGCGCGAAGCTCGACACGAAAGTAAACCTCGGCGCCATCGACGTCGGCTACTCGCTGGCGCCGCGCATCAACGCCGCGGGACGGCTCGGCACCGCGCGGCTTGCCGTCGAACTTTTGACGACGAACAATTCGCAACGAGCGCTCATACTCGCGGATTATCTCGAACATCAAAATCAAGAGCGGCAGACGTTGGAACGCCGCATCCTTAGCGAAGCGAAACAACAGGCGGCCCAGTATGCCAACGCGCCGGCGTTCGTGCTGGCGAGCAGCGAATGGCATCCGGGGCTCCTGGGCATCGTCGCGAGCCGGCTCGTCGATCAATTCGCGCGGCCGGTGCTGATGATCGCGCTGCGCGACGGACAGCCGCATGCCCAAGGTTCGGGCCGCTCCGTGCCCGGCTTCATGTTGCACGAAGCACTGGCGGCATGTACTACCGACCTTGTGGGGCACGGCGGCCATGCGTCCGCGGCGGGTTTTCGCATCGTTCCGGAGTCAATCGACGTATTCCGCGAAAACTTCTGCGCCGTCGTCGCCCGTTGCCGAGGCGCCGAACTGCAGCCGCATTGCTTGACGATCGACGCCGAGGTCCCGCTGTCGGCGCTCACGACGGGGTTGATGCAAGCAATGGATCAGCTCGAGCCTTATGGCGCCGGTAATCCGCCGCCATTGTTGCTCGCGGATCGCCTTCAGATTGTCGGCGAGCCCAAGAAAGTCGGCGGCGGCGAACGTCATCTCAGCTTCAAGGTTCGCCAGGGCTCGAAGGAAATGCGCACGATCGCCTTCGCCATGGCCGACCGCGCCGGCGAACTCATGTCGCAGGGGGGCCAATGCTGCATCGCGTTCACGCCGCGCTGGAATGAATGGCAGGGGTACAAATCCGTTGACATCGAAGTCAAGGACTTCCAGGCCGGACCGCAGGCGAAGCTGGATTAGCCGCGAACCGATTTGCCGTTTGTTAAAATATCCTAATAATTGGGAATCCACTTGCATTCAATATACTGGCCAAGTTAGGGTATTTGTACCTTCACAGCGCCCTGCCTGCCAGTTCCCCCGAGGAAGAACTACTCATGCTCGTCTTTGCCCGGAACCTGGAGAATGCGCGCCCGCGCCGCGGCGTGACGCTCATCGAGATCCTGGTTGTCATGTCCATCATTGTCACCTTGAGCGCCCTGGCGTTCGTGTCATTCACAGCCGCCAAGAGTTTCGCGGACAAAATCGATTCGCAGTCGCAACAAGCGATCGCGCAGACGCAGCGGTCCGAGCAACTGCATCGAATCCCGCGCGACGCGCCGAGCGCGTTTCGCAGCACACCGAACGTCAACCGGCCATCGCATCCCATTTACGGACCGTATGGCTGGACACCGATTGCGCCGAGGTTCCCGAATAGTCAGGCCAAGCTCGAAAGCCTGGATCAATTCCGTGGCGAATCCGCGTTCAGCAATCCGTTCTTCCAAATCCGCGAATCCTCCTTGTTGTCCGCGACGTCGAGTGGATTTTCGAAATCGCGCTACAGCGATTCGACGATATTCACGTCGCTAGTGAATAGCCCGAATTCGGGCGAATTCGACGATCAATTCGTCGCAGCGCCGGCGGGGAACGACATCGTTTGGAAGGCCTACCCGCCCACGAGCGCGTTTCTGTTGCACAGCAACCCGGGCGCGAATCGCGTCATTTACATGGATTTTGACGGGCATACCACGACGGCCGGCAATCCGTGGAATGCAAGCGTCAATGGCGGCAATCCGATTGTCGCGAGCGCCTGGAGCATCGACACCGATCGAACGACCTTTAACCCAGCAGAGCGCGCCAAGATCATTGAGATGTGGCGAATGGTGGCCGAGGATTACATGCCGTTCGACGTGGACGTGACAACCGAAGATCCGGGCATTGAAGGGTTGCGTTACACGGGCGGCAGCGACACCAAATGGGGTGTTCGCGCGGTCATCGGACCGCAGCCGACCGTTTCCAACGGCGGCACGGGGCCCGGGTCATGGAATGGGTCCGGCGGCTTTGCCCTGGTGGGAACCTTCAAGGCGCCGGATGATTTCGTGTGCTGGGTCTGGAACGGCGACCTGGACCCGAATGCTGAGGACTCCCTTCCCACCACGGTCAGCCACGAATCGGGCCATACAACCGGTCTGGACCACGACGGCGACGCCACCGTGACGTACTACCCCGGGCACGGCGCCGGCGCCACTCGTTGGGGACCAATCATGGGAGGCGCTTTTGGCAAGATCGTTGACACGTGGAGCAGGGACACCTATCCCGGCGCCAACAATCCCGAAGACGATTTGGCAATCATCGCCTCTGCCACAAACGGCTTCGGTTATCGGCCTGACGACTACGGCAACACGACGAGCACGGCTTTTCCGATCGTCGCTCCCGCGGCGTCCACGATCGTAACCACTTTCGGAATCATCGAGAAAAACACGGACGTTGACTATTTTTCATTCTTGGCGGATCCGGGTCCGTTGAACATCAAGGTCGATCCGCTGTTTGTCGGTCCCAACCTTGACATTCAAGCCGATCTCCTCGATCCGAGCGGCGCGGTCATCGTGTCGGTCAATCCCACCGCGGCGCTGAATGCCGTCATTTCGACGAATATCAGCACGAAGGGCCTCCACTTTCTGCGCGTCCGCGGCACGGGCCTCTTGCCGGTCTTGCCGGCCGGTTATCCCAACTATGCAAGCCTGGGCAATTACAAAGTTTCGGGCAGTGTTACTCCCTTCACGCCGCCACGGTCGTCGTTCCTGGCGTTGAACCCGCAGCGGTGGATCTACAACAGCTCGACCAACACGTACTCCGGGTATTTGACGATTGCCAACATCACCGAATTCGCATTCTCGGCCGAGTTCGAGATTGAACTGACCTTGCCGCCGACCGTTCAAGTCGTGCGGCCGGCGGGAATACAGACCGGGCAGAGATTTGTGTTCACGTACAACGGAAGAATTGCACCCGGGGAACCGGTGCGATTTCTCATTGAGGTGCGGAACCCGTACGGATTGCCGCTGTCAACGGGGAGTGACTCGTTTGTAACGGACATTCGAGTCAATTAGTGGCTGGTGTCTCACAAAGTGGTGCGACGCTCCGCGTCGCGATTTCACGACGCGGAGCGTCGTGCCACACTAGCGGCTGTGCACAAAAAAAGATGAATCCCCGAGGTGACGTACCCCGGGGTTCGGGTTACCTCATCCCGGGGCTTGTGTGTTTTAGTGGAACACTCAACTTCGTTGCACCTCAATACATGAATTCCAAACTCAAGTTGAGCATGTGCGCGGTGAACGTCGATTGCTGGAACGTCGGCGGGGCCGGCACCAGTGGCGGGGTGATCGTGGGCGCCAGGAGCGGCTGGATGTTGATCGACCGATCCATCTGATCGCCCGGACGAACCGCGTGGTTGAGCCAAAGGAAGTTGTAGCCGACGTTGAATCGGCATCGATCCGACAGGTCGATCGCGATGCGGGCGCCGAATTCCGGAAGGTACGTGGTCTTGACCTGGCGATACGTGCCGACGTTGGTCGGCTGGGCGTACAATCCCTGATCGTCGGTGACGTTCGCGGTCGTGATCAAATTGGTGGCGTTCGTTTGTCCGCTGATGTCGACGGATTGATAGTTTGGTCCAATCGCGAGCTTGCCGTGCATGGCGAAGGTGAAGCGAGCGACGCGGTACATCCATTCGCCGCCCAACTGGCCGCCGATGAATTGATTCCGGGTGGCAAACTCGTCGGCAAACGTAAACGACGTGCCGACGCCGCCGAGGTCCGCGGTCGTGTCATGGCTTGAAAAACGCTCATCCAGGCGAAGCCAGCGAACGCCGACCAGGAAATTGAGCATGGCGCCTTCGTAAATGCTGGCCGTCCGGCAGGTTAAATTCACTTCCGCGCCCATCAATCGCGTCGTCACCGAATCGAACATCGTGCCCTTGCTGATGCCGGGGGCCGAACGCAATTCGGCGCCTTCCTGGCGCCCCACCACGTTGAAGTATGGCCGGGCCAGGAGTGGAAAGCCGGTCTCGTCGGACTGGAAATAATTGATGACGGAGCGATTCTCCATGATGAAGAAGTTGGCGTCGAGACTCAACGCCTCCGGATCGAGGAGCCAGTAAGTAAAGGTCGTTCGAAACGCGCTCGACATGCCTGGCGTGCGCTCGGTCGAAAGCACGATGGTGCCCGGTTGGCCCAGGGCGCCCGGAACGGCGTCCGCAAGACTGCCCGTGGTCGCGAGCGGGGGATACTTCCCCTGGTTGAACCACAGGAACGTGTAACCCGCCGAAATCTGCCAGCGAATCGGTCGGCACAAGCGCGGGTCAACGAGTTCCGAAAACGCATTCGGCATGCCTTCATCCTTGATGGAGAATGGCGACACCTTCTCCTGCGACGGCATTCCGGGATTCGGGAAATCCGCCGGTATGCCCGTCGCGCCGGGGTGGCCGAAGGCGCCGGGCGGCATCCCCATGCTGGCCGGCATGCCCGGAGTGGGCGGCATCCCGGGGCGGGGCGGTATCATCACGCCGGGGCCGGGAGGCATCATGCCGGGACCGGGCGGCATCCCAAAGCCGCCCCCAGGCGGTGGAAATTGGCCATGTGCGGCAGTCGGCGCCAGCGCCAGTCCGCACGCCATTGCTCCCAAGAACCCGAGCGCTTTCCGCCACATTCCCATGTTTCCTTCTCCCGCTTGAAGCTCTATCCCTTTTCCCCGCCCGTCTCGGTAGAATAGGACGCGCAGGAACGCAGTGAATCCTGGTTGATGCATACATCGGCGTTACAATCCGCATCCTTGAACTTTTCGGCAAAACCCGCTCGATCCGCAAAGTCGCCTACGGTTTTCTCGAAACTCAAGCGAAATCGACTCAAGATTCGAGGTCCAACTTGGCTCTCCAAATGCGAATCACGAAATCACGAAATGCGAAATCACGAAATCCGACGCGACGATAGTCCCAATTCCCCACCTTTCGTGTTTTCGGTTTTCGCGTTTTCGTGATTGGTTTTGGCCTAAGGAGTCTCCATGCGTCGTATTTGCCTGTTGACCGTACCTTTCCTCATGTGCGCAGTCTCCGCCGTCCATGCGGGCGACAAAACGGCCGATGCGCCGGGTATCGTCGTCCGCATTCAATCGCTCGACGCGCTCTTGCAGAACCTCAATCTGGTGGTCAAGCTCGTTGGGCAGGAGGAAGCCGCCAATCAGATCGAGGCGGTCATCAAAAGCAAAGTCGGCAAGAACGGCATCAACGGCATCGATCCGGCCCGGCCCATCGGCGCTTACGTCCGCTTCGGCAAGGAGATTGACCAGATCGGCGGCGCCATCCTCATTCCCGTCGCCGACGAAACGGCGATTCTCACCCTGCTCGACAATCTCGGCGTCGCATACAAGAAGGACCAGGACGGCATCTACACGCACAAGACAAACAAGAACGTTGACGTGTATTTCCGCTTCGCTCACAAGTATCTGTACGCCACTTCCGTGAGCACCGAGAGCATCCAGCTCAAGAACCTCCCTGATCCGGCCAAGGCCCTCGCGATTCCGGGCAATGCGACCATCACCGTCGTCGCCCGTCTGGACCAGATTTCGGCCGACGCCAAGCGGATCGCCGTCGAGAATTTGCAAAAGTCGATCCAGGACGCCAAGGCCAGCGGGCTCGCCAATGAGACGCCGGCGCAGCAAGCTTTTCGCGCCGCGCTGCTCGACGACATGAGCCAGTTTGGCAAGAACGTGATCAACGACGCCACCGATCTGCGCTTCGACCTCGACGTCAATGAAAAGTCCAGGGAACTCACCGTCAACGCGTCCATCACCGGCAGACCGCAGAGCGAGCTGGCCAAGGCGATCGACGCGCTCGGCAAGCTCAAGAGTCCGCTCGCGGGCATGGCGAAGAAAGACGTGGCGTTCCAGGGCGCGTTCCATTTCACGCTGCCGCAGGCCACGCACCGGGCGCTTGAGAGCGTGATTGATGAGGCGGCCGCCAAGAGCCTCGCGGGAATTCAGGACGCGAGCAAAAAGAAGCAGGCCAAGGCGCTGTTCGATGCGATGATGCCGAGCGTCAAGGCCGGCGAGAAGCAGATCGTCGCCGCGGTGCTCGGGCCCACGGCGGATCGTTACACGTTCATCGGCGCCGTCAAGCTCAAGGACGGAGCCAAGCTCGGCACGGAAATTCGCGGCCTGATCGCCGAAGCCGTGCAACAAAGCGCGCCCGCCGACAAGGGCAAGATCCAGCTTGATTTTGACACGTTCGGCTCAACCCAGATTCACAAGCTCGAAGTGCCGAAGAACGCGGCGACCGAGCAATTGATCGACGAGATCGCCGGCGACAAGTACTTGTACCTGGCTTTTCGCGACGACGCGATGTTCCTGGCGTTCGGCAAGGATTCGCTTGCCGTGCTAAAGAGTGGGCTCGCGAACACCGCCGCGGTGGATAGCACGCCCCTGCTCTTCGACGCGGACGTTATCCGCCTGGCGAAATGGCTGGCCCAAACGCCAAAGCAGAAGGATCACGCCGCCAAGCTTCTTGCGGCCGGCGACAACAGTCGAATTCGCGTGAGCATTGAGGGCGGCACGACGTTGCGCGCCACGGCCCGCTTGCACTTTAGCGTGTTGGAGTTCTTGATGAAGACGGCGAAGGAATGACAAATGACGAAGCACGATTGACGAGAGAATGACGTCATTCGTGCTTCGTCATTCTTTCGTCATTCGTGCTTCGTCATTCGTCATTCCTTGCTCAGCCCTTCGATGGCAGATTCTTCTTCAAGAGCGACGGCGGCGAGAGCGGCCGCGGGCTTGGCGTGCTGCCAGGCAAGCCCACCACGCCCGGCTCGTGCTCCGTGCCCGGCGTCACCGGCGCGGTCGGCTGCATCGATTGGCTTAATGGCCGTTGGAAGTTGCTCAACACGGACGCCGGCATTTCTTCCCCCGTCGGCGGCGCGATCGGCGTGCGCGTGAACGGCTCCAGCGCCTGGGCAAACTCCAGCGGTGTTTGAAAACGTTTCGCCGGCTCCTTGGCGACCACTTTCTCGAACACCTGCACCAGCGAATCGGGAACATCCGGCCGCAACACCCGCAACGACTTCGGATGCCGTACCTGGTGCCAGATGATCTTTTGCGCGTTCGTCCCTTCCTGGAACGGGCTCTTGCCGGTCAACAGATAATACATCGCCCCACCGAGGCTATAGATGTCGGCGCGAATATCGACGCGGCTATCGATGATCTGCTCCGGCGCAATGTAATCGCCGGTGCCGATGATGTAGCCGACTTCGTACTCGCGTACGAACGCGGCCGAGTCTTCATGGAAGAATCGCGCCAGGCCCATGTCGAGCAACTTGACGATGCCCTGGCGATCCAGAAGTAAATTGCCGGGCTTGATATCGCGATGCACGAGTCCCGCTTCGTGGGCGTGTTGCAAGCCGAGCGCCGCCTGGCGAGTGTAGTGGGCGGCGCGTTCGAAGCTGATCGTGCCATTCTTGCGAATGAAGTCGTGCAGGTTGCAGCCGTCCACGAATTCGAGGACGATGAAATGCAACTTGTCGTCTTGATCGATATCGTGCGCCCGGACGATGTTGGGATGGTCGAGACGTGCGACCGCGCGAGCCTCGCGATAAAAGCGTTCCAGCGAGGCCTGATCTTCGGCCTGCTGCACGGGCAGAATCTTCAGCGCGACCTTGCGGCCCATGCGAATGTGCTCGCACAGATATACCGCGCCCATGCCGCCGGCGCCGAGACGTTCGAGAAGCCGATACTTGCCCGCGATGAGAAAGCCGCGCCAGCGACCGGCGATCAGCTTTTCGGCCTGAAAGTGCGTGAGCAATCCTTCGCGAATGAGTGCGTCGGCGAAATCTTTGGGGCTACTCGGTTCGCTGCCCGCGCGCGTCCAGTTCGAACGACAGGTTTCGACCGACTCCCTTTCAAGGAGGCCGCTCTTGAAACCGAGTTCAAGAAATCCATCAACGGTGTTAGGTGCCGGCATTTTCCGTTACCATTGGTCGCAGTACGAAGCCGCTCTTTTCAGCTGTGAGAGATGATCGCGTGATCCATCAACGCGAGCACAGCCGAGGAAAACGGCCACAACGCCCGGCTATTCTTCATGCCGCGCGCGCGACTGCGTGCAAAGAACCCAATGCTCCCGGGGATCGTTGATCGCAGCCGCCATCATCTAATAATCTCCTCATGGATTCAAGCGTCTAATTATTAAAAATGGCATATTCGTCAGAATTTACAAGTCTCCCCAACATGGAATCTACTGTATTTGCCCTGCAACGCCTGTGCCGATAGGATCATCTTGCGGTCTTCGTTCGTCCGTTTTTCAAGGAACAATTGCATGCAGTCGCCGTCAACACCTTCCGACGATCAGGCCGCACCCGCAAAACACGATGAATTGCAGTTTCAGGCTTCGCCTGAGCCGACGCTCGGCGTCGAGGTCGAATTGCAAATCCTCGATCGCGACTCGGGCGATCTGTCGCCAGGCGCGGTGCCGATCATCAAGATGTGCGAACAGGAAAAAATCGACGGCGTCGCGGCTGAATTGATGCAGTCGATGATCGAGGTCAAGACCGGCGTTTGCAAAACGGTGGACGAAGTCCGCGACCAGCTCTTCGAACGCATTCGCCGCGTTCGCAATATCTCCAGCTCGCTCGGCTACGAACTCGCGATGGCGAGCACGCATCCGTTTCATCGCACGACGACGAGCACCGTCTATCCCGACGAACGCTATGAACGCATCCGCGACCGTCTCGGTTGGCTGACCTATCAACGAGTCATGTTCGGCTTGCACGTCCACGTCGGCATGCCGTCGGGCGACATGGCGATCGGCGCCATCAATCTGCTCATGCAAAACATCCCGCACCTGATCGCCGCCTCCGCGAGTTCGCCATTCTGGCAAGGCGTGGACACCGGGTTGTCGTCGAGTCGCGTCGCGCTTTATCGCCTGTTGCCGCACGCGGGGCTGCCGCTGCATTTCAGCAACTGGAAGGAATTTCGCAACTATTGCGGCGTCATGAAGGATTGCAACACGATCACGTCGTTCAAGGACATCTACTGGGACATTCGCCCTCGGCCGGACTTCGGCACGATCGAGTTTCGCATCTGCGACATTCCGATGACGATCACGGAAACGCTGCGCCTGGTCGCGCTGATTCGCGCGATGGCGGTTTCGGGCTTGCGTCTGTTGCAAGAACGGCCGCGCTTGCGCCGCGGCGACATCAAACGGCACTGGATCGCGGTCGAGAACAAATGGCTCGCGACCCGTTACGGGATGCAAGCGGTCTACATCCGCACGCCGAGCGGCAAGCGTCGGCCGCTGGCGAAGGATCTCAGCGACCTCATCGATCGACTGTTGCCGATCGCTCGCGAAACCGGCGACGACAAGTATCTCGCCGCGCTTCAGCCGGTTGCCAAAATCGAGACCGGCGCGGATCGCCAGCGCCATCACTTCCGCGAAACGGGCAACTGGAAGGGGCTGACCGACTTCATCGCCAAGCAACTCGCGCAGGATCTCGAGAACGCGCCGGCAGCCCGCAACAGCTAACCGATTTTCCATGTCACGAATCGCAAGCAAACGCTATAGTGGTATTGTCCTGCCGATTGTTCCCACCCTTTGCGAAACGCCACCAAACTTATGCGTGCACAACGATTATTCATTGGCCTGGCCGTTTTCTTTTCCCCAGCATTCGTTAAGGCGGACACGTTGACCGTCTCACCCGCCATCGCAACCTTGCGAGGCAAGGACGCACGACAACGCCTGGTCGTCTCATTTACGAAAGACGGCAAATCGGTCGATCATTCGCGCGAAGCACGCTTCGAATCGTTGACGCCGAAGATCGTCGCCGTCAATGCCGACGGCGTCGTCACGCCTGTTGCCGACGGCGTGGGAACGATCGTTGCTCGCGTGAACGGCCACGAATCGCGTGCGACGTTTCAGGTCATCGACGGCAGTAAACACCTGCCCGTCACGTTCGACAAGGACGTCCAGCCGATCCTCGCTCGCTACGGCTGCAACGCCGGCGCGTGCCATGGAAAGCAGCGCGGTCAGAACGGATTTCAACTCTCGCTCCTGGGCTTCGATTCCGATTTCGATTTCAACGCGATCGCGCAAGAAGCCCGCGGCCGGCGTGTACTCCCGGCTTCGCCCGAAAACAGCCTGTTGTTGCTGAAGCCAATCGGCGCCATGCCTCATGGCGGCGGCCGCAAGCTCAACAAGGACGAGTTCGCCTACAACACGCTCCTGCGCTGGCTTCAGGCCGGCATGCCGCGCACGCCGAAAGAGTCGCCGACGATTGAAAGGATCACCGTCGAGCCCACGGAACGGTTGCTAGTCGCCTCGCCGTTAGCCGGACGCGCAAGCGACGGTGCAGGCGGACAACCGTCGCTTGCGCGTCCGGCTAACATGACGCCCGGCACGACCCTCCAACTGAGCGTCACCGCCCACTACTCAGACAAGACGATGGCCGACGTCACGCACTCGACGATGTGCCAGTCGAACGAAAGCGTGATCGCATCCGTTGACGCCAACGGCCTCGTCAAGGCAGGACCGCTGCCCGGCGAAGCGGCGATCATGGCCCGTTTCATGGAGAAGTTCGCCGTCTGCAACATCGTCATCCCGATGCCGAAGGCCGTGCCGGCCGACGTGTACGCAAAATTACCGAAGAGTAACTTCATCGACGGCCTCGTCTACGACAAGCTGCGGCGGCTCGGCATCACACCGTCGGAACCGTGCAGCGACGTGACGTTTCAGCGCCGCGCATATTTGGACGTGATCGGCCGCTTGCCGACACCCGATGAAACGCGGACGTTTCTCGCCGACAAATCGCCTGACAAGCGCATCAAGCTCGTCGATGCATTGCTGGAACGGCCCGAATACGCCGACCACTGGGCGAACAAATGGGCCGACCTGATTCGCCCCAATCCGTATCACGTCGGCATCAAGGCGGTATTCACGCTCGACGCTTTCTTGCGCGACTCGTTTCGCAAGAACAAGCCGTACGATCAATTCGTGCGCGAAATCGTCACCGCCCAGGGCAGCACCTGGCAAAACGGCGCCGTCGTGATGCTGCGCGATCGCCGCAAGCCGGACGAGCTGACGACGATGGTGAGCCAGCTTTTCCTGGGCGTGCGTCTGGAATGCGCCAAGTGCCACCATCATCCGTTCGAGGTGTACAGCCAGGATGATTTCTACAGCTTCGCCGCGCATTTCGCCCGACTTGGCCGCAAGGGCCAGGGCATCTCCGCCCCGATCTCCGGCGGCGAAGAAGTTTTCTTCAACGCCCCCACCGGCTCGGTGACGCATCCCGGCACCGGCAAGGTAATGTCGCCCAAGCCATTATTCCTTCTCCCCTCTCCCCACCGCGGGAGAGGGGCCGGGGGTGAGGGGGCGGCGCCGCGCGATGACGACGACCCGCGCCAACAACTCGCCGACTGGCTGACGTCCCAACAAAATCCGTACTTTGCGAAAGTCGCCGTCAATCGCATCTGGGCCGACGTGATGGGCCGCGGCCTCGTCGAGCCGATCGATGACATGCGCGCCACCAATCCGCCGTCGAACGGCCCCTTGCTCGACGCGCTCGCCGAGCATTTCCGTAAGGAAAAATACGATCAAAAGAAACTCTTGCGTGCCATCCTCACGAGCCATGTCTATGGCTTGGCGTCGCTGCCGAACAAGGAGAACGTCGGCGACCTGCGCAACTACTCGCGTCATTATCGGCAACGATTGCGAGGCGAAGTACTGCTCGACGCCTTGACCGACGTGACCGGCATGCCGGAAGTGTTCGCCGCCGCGGCGCCGCGCACGCGCGCCATGGAGTTGTGGACGGTGCGGACGCAATCGGTGTTCCTCGATAGTTTCGGCCGACCGGATCCGAACCAGGACCCGCCGTGCGAACGGACGAGCGACACGTCCGTGGTGCAAGCGTTGCACCTCATGAATTCGCCGAAGCTGCACGCGAAGTTGACGAGCGACGACGGCCGAGCCGCACAGCTCGCCGCGAGCAAGCAAGCGCCGGCGGCGATCGTCGATGAGCTTTATTTGCTGGTTTATTGCCGCGTGCCCGTGGAAGTCGAACGCAAGAAAGCCCTGGTGCGGTTCGAAGGCGTGCCGCGCCGGCAGGCGATCGAGGATTTGATGTGGGCGCTGTTGAATACGCCGGAGTTTGTGTTCAAGGATTGATTCGATACTAAGGCGGCTGGATGATCGATTTGTGCGGCGACCTCGACAACCCGTTTGAGGTGCCAAATTGGAACCTCAAACGCCATAGCCGCCGAATTCCCTAAAAACTTGAGGTCACAATTTGTGACCTCAAGTTGTGCTGAATCGATCTCGAAAAGGGAGCGTTGAGAATGGCCGACAAAGCGGAGATCATTCTCGTCGATCAAATCGAGCCGCTAATTCACATCGTTCGTGGTGAAACCGTAGTCTTGGATAGCGACTTGGCTTTGTTGTACGGCGTGCCAACCAAGATTCTGAACAAAGCAGTTAGCCGAAACCGGCAACGATTTCCAGATGATTTTAGCTTTCAAATGACCGAAGAAGAATTTGGAACTTTGAGGTTCCAAATTGGAACCTCAAAGGGACGTGGCGGCCGCCGTTATTTGCCATACGTCTTCACGGAACACGGCGCCATCATGGCCGCGAGCGTGCTGAATTCGCCGCGCGCTGTTGAAATCAGTGTGTTCGTCGTGCGGGCTTTCGTCAAGCTGCGTGAATTGGCGCTGAGCCACAAGGAACTCGCGAAGAAACTGACGGAATTGGAAAAGAAAGTCGGCACACATGACGACGCGATTCGCGAGATCATTGACGCCATTCGACAGTTGATGACGCCGCCCATCGAGCCGAAGCCGAAACGGCGGATTGGGTTTTCAAGTTCGAGCCATTGACATTGATCATGACATTAAACGAAATCCTGACTCAGGTCGCCCAGGGCAAACTCAGCGTCGCCGATGCGGAAAAACTGATCCGCCAGGGGCCGCACCGCCGGAGCATGCCGATGTGGGGGATCCTGATGTTCATCGGCATTGGATTGCTTTTCGCTTGCGTCGGCATTGGCCTTGGAATCCGTTCGTGGTCGCTCGAATCCAATGCGCGGCGTGCAGACGGAACGGTGTTGCGCCTGGTGTCCTCGGGCAACCGTGGCGGGATGTCGCCGATTATTCAATACGAAGTCGATGGTCGAACTTTCGAAATCCAGAGCAGTATTTCTTCCTCACCGCCTGGGTATTCGGTCGGCGAAAAGGTCAAGGTCCTTTATTTACCCGATCAACCGGCGGCCGGCAGCCTGGATTCCTTCGCGGAACGCTGGCTGCTTCCATTGATCTTCGGCGGCCTGGGTTCGGTTTTCGCCTTGGTTGGAGTAATTATCTTGTTGACCCGCGGCGGCACGAAACCGAACAAGAGCGCGTAAAGGCTTTTTTCGCGTTGGTGAACAGAACTGAGTTTCCTTATTCCAAATCGACAGCCGGAACGATAGTATAGTTGTAATAATGTCCGTTCGCATTGGGGGGCCTCATGACCATTCGTAAGAATCCCATCGGCGCCACGCGCCGCGATTGCCTCAAGCTCGGCCTCGGCGCCCTATTCGGCGGCGGCCTCGCGCATGCGTTGCGGCTCAAGGGCCTCGCGTCCGATTCCTCCACCGCGGTCGCGCGCAGTTGCATCCTCATCTGGATGGACGGCGGCCCGACGCATTACGAGACGTTCGATCCGAAGCCCAACGCGCCGAGCGAAATCCGCGGACAGTTTCAGCCGATCCCGACGCGCACGAGCGGCGTCCATTTTTCAGAACACATGCAGCGGCTGGCGAATATCTCCGACAAGCTCGCCGTCGTCCGCTCGATTCGTCACGATCAAGGCAACCACGGCGCCGGCAATCATTACATGGTGACCGGCGCTCCGCCGCGCATTCCGGTCGGCTGCGGCGCGTTCGTCAGCTTTCATCCGAGCCTCGGCTCCGTCACCGCACATGAACGCGGCGCCCCGGCGGGGCTGCCGGCGTATTTCTCGATGCCGAGCATGTCGCGCTCCGGCGGGCCGAACTTCCTCGGCGCGCGTTTTGCGCCGTTCGTCGTGGACGATAATCCAAATACGCCCGACTTCCGCGTTCGCGACGTGGCGTTGCCGCGCGGCTTGTCCGAAGGCCGCTTCGAGGATCGCCGTGAGATACGCAGCGAAGTCGATCGCATGCAGCGGATCCTCGACCAGGAAGCGGGGGACCCGGTCAATGCGCTCGACGAGCATTATCAGCAAGGCGTCAACTTGATGCGCTCGCGCGAAGCGCAGGCGGCATTTGACATCCAGCGCGAACCGGAGCGCGTGCGCGACGCATATGGACGCAATCCGTTTGGCCAACGCGCGTTACTGGCGCGGCGATTGGTCGAGGCGGGCGTGCCGTTCGTGACGCTTTACGACGGCGGCTGGGATCACCACGTCGGCGTGTTCGCCGCGTGCCGGCAACGCTTGCCGAGCTGGGACAACACCGTCGCCACGCTGATCGAAGACCTCGATCAACGCGGTTTGTTGGCTAGCACGCTGGTCATCGCGCTGGGCGAATTCGGCCGCACGCCGACGATCAACCGCGACGCCGGCCGCGATCACTGGTCGAACTCGATGTCGGTGCTGTTCACCGGCGCCGGCACTCCGGGCGGCCAGGCCGTCGGCGCCACCGACGTGCGCGGCTACGCTCCCGCCGGCCGCACGCACAGCCCGGAAAACTTCGCATCTACCATCTACCTCAAGCTCGGCATCGATCCAGGGAAAATCCTGTATACGCCTCAAGGCCGGCCGACGCATCTGGTGAGCGACGCCAATCCGATTGCAGAGTTGATGAGTTAGCGAAGATCGCGATTCGATGGTAAAATGAGTGAAGGGTTGTATGCGCGCATAGAGTCAGCCATGGCCACGAGCAACGAAAAAAGCTGGATTCAGAAGACGCCAACCATTTGCGGCGGCGATGCGTGCGTTCGCAATACGCGTATCCCCGTTTGGTCGATTGTACGCGCCTTGCAACTTGGCACTCGTGAAGAAGAACTGACTACGTATTTTGTCGCGCCGCTAACGCGAGATGACGTGGACGCCGCGCTTGCATACTATCGAGAGCACGGCCACGAAATCGACAGCGAGATTCGGATGAACGAAGTAGCGTGAGCGCTTTCAATTAGCACATGTGGTCCCTTCCTCCGCGTTCTCTGCGTCTCTGCGTTTCTAAATGGGATGTCATTCACTCACGTCGCGAAAAGCCCTTTTTTGAAACGCAGAGACGCAGAGAACGCGGAGAGTTTCTGGGAAGTTTGCCTCAGCTTCGAATTGGTTACCGTGGTGGCATCATCGCTGGAGAACTCATGGATTGACTAAAATCGCCGCGGCCGAAAGTTGGGATTGCCCCGATTGTTCCCCGCCACCCCCATGATGGGGATGCAGCAGAAACAACCAAGAACGGCCACGAAATAAAGCGCCACCAAACCGATGCCGACGATCGACAGGATCGTCGCGATCATGCCGAGGATTCGGCCCGTCTGCGTCATGCCTTCGCCTTCGGGGTCCATGCGGCCGTCTTGAATCTCGCGCAAGTCGCTGTTGCCCATGAGCCAGGCCATGGGCCCGAAGATGATGCCCATGCCGGAGACGAGGGCAATGATCCCGAAGGCGAGGATCATGCCGCCTCGATGCGGCGCCCAGTCGCGTGAAAAACTCGCACGCCGGCGCCGGCTGCCGCGGCGGCTGGGACGGTCATCGTCGTCATCGTCATCATCATCGCGGCGGCGGCGTTTCTTCACCTCGTAATCATCATCGGCATCCTCTTCTTTGCCTTTCTTGGTTTCCCAGGCTTCGCCCTTGCGCGTCGGCACGGGCACCGAGCGCGACGTGTTCGGCTTCGAGCCGATGGTGATTTGCTCGACATCCGTCTCGGCCGTGAAGGTGTGCTTGCACTCGGGGCATTGCACCTTCTTGCCGATCAGTTCGTCCGGCACTTGAAGTTGCTTTTTGCACTCGGAACACGTGATCAAGTGAGCCATTGGCGGAAGACCCATTGAAAGACGGCTGTGCAGATCATCCTAGCTCATGACACGAAACCAGGCCAGTGCGACGCGGCCCGGCGTTGGTCAATGAGCGAGGTAATTGACGACCTCTTCGTCATTGGAAAAAACCAGGATCAAGATGCCGAACGTCACGCCGAGCACGTCGCCGTTGATGATATTGATGATCAACATGACGCCGATGCCGACGGGCGGCGTGACATTGCGAGCGTTGGCGCCCATCAAAGTGGACGCCTTGACAATCGCCATGATGCCGACGACGAGGCTGTAATAAAACCCGGGCCACAAGCAGCCGAGGCCGCACGTGCCCAGGCCCATGGTGACGAGCCACATGACGCCCAGGAAGGTGGCAAAGACGCCGCCGATCATGGTCAAGATGGAGATGGCGGTCACCTTGCCGGGCACGTCGCCGCGAATGCCGCCGCGTCGTGAAATCGAGCGCCGCGATGGCCGATCGTCGTCCTCGTCGTCAAGGCGATCGCGATCGTCGTGGTCGTCGTCATCGTCATCGTCGCGGCGGTTCGTGGTTCGCGCCGCGCCGCCCGCCGTGAGCTTGCGTTCCATGTCCGGCGGCGCGGGCGTCGCCGCTCGTCGTTCCGGCGCTTCG
>DAIOGM010000026.1:24206-31410 GCA_036745215.1 Gemmataceae bacterium | reverse complement strand
CGTGCCCAGGTCGAAGCCGACGACGTTCGGTCCTTCCTCCGCGAGCGCGTGCGCCAACTGTCCGCTGCCGCAGCCGGCGTCGAGGATCCAGCGATTGCGCAGCTCGTTTCTCGAGGTCTGCGTTTCCAAAAAGAATTGTTCAATTCGCTCCTGGAGTGTCCAGCCCCAGGTGCGGACGGCTTTCGTCTTCCAGTGCGTCTCCCATTCTTCCGAAAAGCTGAAGCCAGCCGACGCCGCGATGCTGAACGGCATGTGCACCTTGTCGATGTGCTGGCGATGCCGCGCGACAAAGTCCGCAGGCAGGCCGCCATGCAGCATGACCGGTACGCCTTCGGTAATGGCAAAAACGCGATACGCGCGGTCGGAGATGAGCAGACCTTCGAGGATATCCACTTCGCCGCTCGCGGGATCGATTCGTTCCGCAAACGACTCGGCGCGCAGAGGATCCCCGTTGAGAGGATCGCGCAGCCAGGAAAGAAGAGACAAACGCAACGGTTGCTCCAGTAAGACGAACCGGCCGGTGCGAATTTACCAGACGTAGGACGGACATTCCTGTCCGTCCATACGAGGACGGACAGGAATGTCCGTCCTACGGGCATAGCAAGAACTACCGTTCGCCTAACGACATCGCGAATGGCTTATTCCCAGGCGGGGCCTGGGAACGAGATCGAATGTTAAGCAGCAGCGCGGCGCGCCATCTTGCCAGCCGATTCGTAAAACGCAGCCATGCTGCGCACCACGCGTTCGCGCTGAACATTCGCCAGTTCCGGATACATCGGCAACGCCAGCGTGGTGAGCGCGGCTCGTTCGCTTTCCGGGAATTCACCTTTCTTGTGGCCGAGGTTCGCGAAGCACTCCTGCAAGTGCATCGGCTGCGGATAGTAGACCTCGGTCGTGATCTTGTCTTTCTTCAAATGTTCGCGCACGCCTTCACGATCGTCGCAGCGCACCACGTACTGATTGAAGATGTGCCGCGACTGCACGACGCGCGGCGACTCGATGAGCCGGCCCTGCAAGCCGTATTTCACAAGAGCGGTCGTGTAAAACGCGGCGCCCTGTTGGCGAGCTTGCGACCACGCGTCGAGGTGCTTGAGCTTGACGCGCAGCACCGCGGCGTGGATCGAATCGAGGCGGAAGTTGCCGCCGACGACTTTGTGGAAGTATTTTGGATGCGAGCCATGCCCGCGCAACAGTCGAATCTTGTCGGCCAGGGCGCGATCCTGACAGACGACCGCGCCGCCGTCGCCGAAGCAGCCGAGGTTCTTCGACGGGAAGAATGAATAGCAGCCGACCGTGCCCATCGAGCCGGCGCGTCGGCCTTTGTACTCCGAGCCGATCGCCTGGGCCGCGTCCTCGATGACGGCGAGCTTGTGGCGGCGAGCGATGTCGAGAATCGTATCCATCTCCGCGCATTGGCCGAACAGATGCACCGGCATGATCGCCTTCGTTCGCGGCGTCACCTTGGCGGCGATGGCCTTCGCGTCGATGTTGAACGTCGTCGGATCGATATCGACGAACACGGGCTTCGCGCCCATGCGGACGATCGCGCCGGCGGTGGCGAAGAACGTGTACGGCGTCGTGATGACTTCATCGCCGTGGCCGATGTCGAGCGCCATCAGGCAAACCAGCAGCGCATCGGAGCCGGACGAAACGCCGATGCAGTGATTCGCCCGGCAATACTGGGCGATTTCCTGTTCCATCGCCTCGACGTCGGGCCCGTTGATGAACTGCGTCGATTCGATGACGCGCAGCACCGCGGCGTCGAGTTCGGCTTTCAAGGAAAGATATTGTGCTTTTAGATCCAGCATCGGGATCACGTTATTGTCCATTGCCCCCTCCACCGTTGCTTGCGGTTTAGCGCTCACACGTCGCCACGCGTTCGCTAAGCCGCGAGCGGCTGAACTCTGAATTCCGGAATCGCCACGACCGCGCCGCCCATGTCGAGCGAACGCTGGCCGTACTCAAGCACCGACACCACCTGCGCCCCCGCGACGCCGTCCGAGATCGGCCGGGCGCCCGTGCGTATGCAATCGACGAAGTGCTGCGCCTCCAGCGTAAGTGGTTCCGCCGCATCGAGCTTCGGACACGTCGTCGCGCCTTGCTTCAACGTCACGATCGCATCCGTCTTTTCGAAGCCTTTGTCGAGCACCAGTAGTTTCTGCTCGGCCGTGTCGTCGAAGATCACCATCTTGCGCGAGCCGATCACAACGAGCTTGCGACTCTTGTGCGGATCGAGCCAGCTCACGTGCACATGAGCGAGCTTGCCGCCGGGATATTCGAGGGCGGCGAATACGACGTCCGCAACATGAGCGTGAACGATATTCTGGCCTCGGCATTGAACCGAGATCGGGGCGGCGCCAAGAAGTCGATTGGCAACGGAGATGTCGTGCGGCGCGAGAGACCACCATGCATTCTCATCGGCTCGAATCGTGCCGAGGTTTAGTCGTTGTTGATACAGATAATGCAATTCGCCCAGCTCGCCGGAATCGATCATCGCGCGAATATGGCGAATGATCGGATGATATTCGAGCAGATGCCCGACCATCAGCACCCGATGCAGCTTCTGGGCGAGGTCGGTCAGGATGATGGCATCCTTCGTGGTGAGCGTCATCGGCTTTTCGACGAGGACGTGCTTGCCGGCCGACAGCGCCCGATGGGCGACGTCGAAGTGCGTCGGCGCGATGGTGGCGATGACGATGCCATCGAGGAGTTTGTCGCTGAGCAGATCGTCGAGCTGAGTGGTGGTTTGAACGTGCGGGAACTGTTGTTTGACTTTATCAAGCGAAGCGGGACTGACGTCGCACACCCAGCGCAGTTGCGTTCCGGGCAATGCGTTGAGTGTGCGGATCCAATTGCCTCCCCACCGTCCGGCCCCGAGCATACCGATCGTCGTCATGGAATCCTTTCCATCAACTGCCGCTTGCGGCTTCGCGTTCGCGGTGATGCGCCGGATCGACGGGCGCTTCGGCGCGAGCGCGAAGCCGCAAGCGGCGGGATCACGCCGCCTTCGGCAACGGCGCCGCTTCATCCAGATCGAGACACTTGAGCAACTCCGGATGCACTTCCTTGTAACGCATGCCGCTGAACGGGCAAGTCATGACGCCGGCCGCGTCCGGTTCGCCGAGACGATAGCCATGCCGGCTCATCCACGCGGCGCGGCGGGCCGGCACGCCCATCATCAACGCGTATTCGGGAACGTCCTTCGTCACGACGGCGCCGGCGGCGATGAACGCATATCGGCCAATCGTCGAGCCGCAAACGATCGTCGCGTTGGCGCCGACCGAGGCGCCTTTGCGAATAATGGTTTTCTCGTACATGTGCCGGCGCACGATTTCACTGCGCGGGTTGACGATGTTCGTCAACACGCACGACGGCCCGAGGAATACATCGTCCTCGATGACCGCGCCGGTGTAGAGCGCGACGTTATTTTGAATCTTGACGTTGTTGCCGATCTCGACATGGCTCGACACGAGCACGTTTTGCCCCAGATTGCAGTTCTTGCCGATCTTGGCGTGCGGCATGATGTGGCAAAAGTGCCAGATCTTCGTGCCTTCGCCGATTTCGCAGGGGACGTCAACATACGAAGAGGGATGAACGTAGAAGCCGTTTTCCATGACGTACCTCTCTCGCGGGCAACAGAGGGTGTGAGTTGGTTGTGTGAAGTGGTTGGGTGATACCACGGAGTTGCACGCGAATCAACGGGAAGTTGCCGGTAATCAAAACGTCCGAATGATCCGTTTGTTGACGGTTGGTGAGATAGGTTACCTGTGAAAAAACCGTTTGCTGACGGTCACTCCATGCCGTGTCGCCGACAGAGACCGTTTGGTGACGGTATCGAAGTTAAGTGACCAAATGTATTCTATTTGATTTTGATTTGTATCGTATTGAATACGTTTTCAAACGCCTTTTATGGAGATGGTTATTCGATTAACATATCGCAACACCTTTTCATGTAACAATTTATGAACAAATACTGTAATGAATGTCCGCTTCGGGCATTTGGCGTGCATGGCAACTCTTTCATCTTCGAGAACGGCGTGTTCTCGATCGCCGCAGTCAACCAACTGGTGGATCTACAAAGGAGGTTTGTCATGAAGCGGTTTTACATGCTCAGCGTGCTGGCTCTGGGAGTCAGTGCGATTGTTCTGGTCAGCTCGGCTCAGGCCGGACCGAAGATCGTCGGATCGGGTAACGCGTCGGCCAAGGGAGGCAACGGCGGCAATGCCGTCGGACCTTTTAGCAAGGGAGGCAACGGCGGGTTCGCCGGCGCTCAGGGAGGCAGCATCAATGCCAAAGGGATCTTCTCCAGCGTCAAGAACTCCGGAAACGCCAAGGCCGTCGGAGGCAACGGCGGCAACGCGTTCGGATTCGGCGCCAAGGCCGGCAACGGCGGCGACGCCATCGCGCTGGGAGGCAACGTCTCCTCCAAGGGTCTGTTCTCCAGCGTGAAGAACTCCGGCAACGCCACCGCCATCGGCGGCAAGGGGGGCAACGCCGTCGGTCCGTTCGCTCAAGGCGGCAACGGCGGCGGGGCCTTCGCTCAAGGCGGCAACATCACGTCCAGCGGGTTCCTCTCCAGCGTCAAGAATTCCGGCAACGCCACCGCCGTCGGCGGCAACGGCGGCAACGCGTCCGGCTTCGGCGCCAAGGGAGGCAATGGCGGCAATGCCGAGGCTTACGGCGGGAATATTTCCTCCAAGGGCTTCGGCTCCAGCGTCAGCGGTTCCGGAAACGCCAGCGCCAAGGGCGGCAACGGCGGCAATGCGTCCGGCTTCGGCGCCCAGGGAGGCAATGGCGGCAGCGCGATTGCGGTTGGGGGCAATATTTCCAACTAACGTTGCGAAAGGCGAGCGGCGGCCTGGGTTGTCGCTCGCCCTTTCTGCTTCGATGATCATGAAAGAAATGCAAAGTACGAAGAGCGAAGAGCGAAGAGCGAAGTACGAATTCCGTCTTTTTCGCTCTTCGCTCTTCGCTCTTCGTACTTTGCCTTTTTCTTTGTGACCATCAGCCTTCAATCCGGCAAACGTACTTTTCCCCTTCCCTCGAGTTCCAGCTTTCTGCTACACTCCCCACCGATTCGCACGATGCGATCCCGGAGATCCCGTCATGACGCGGTATGGATGCCTCCTCGGCCTCGCCCTCGCCCTGTTTGCCCCTTTTTCCTCCGTTCGCGCCGACGACACCGAACACCGCGAATACTCCATCTTCGTTGATGAGAAAAACGCCGGCACATCGCGCGTCACCATCCAACAAAAAGACGACGGCTCCAGTTACATGACCGGCAGCCTCGATGTCAAATTCCGCCACCTCCTCGTCACGGAATACTCCATCAAAATCGAAACGCAGGAATGGTGGAAGGACGGCCGGCTCATCGGCATGAAAACCAAGACCAACGATAACGGCAAGAAATCCGATGTGACCGTCGGCCTCGATGGCACCCAACTTCGCCTCAGCGTCAACGGCGCCAATCGCGTCATCAAGCCGGAGATCTGGACCAACAGTTACTGGAAGCTCGCCGACAAGCGCTTTCACAACAACGCGGTGCCGATCCTCGAGGTCGATTCCGGGAAGGAATACACCTGCGAACTCAAATACATCGGCACGCGCAGTCTCAAGATCGGCAACGACACTCAGGATTGCTATCACTTCCGCGTGTCGTCGGCGCCGGGGCCGATCGATCTGTGGTTCGACCGCTATCATCGGCTCGTACGTCAGGAGTTCACCGAATCGGGCCACAAGACCGTGGTGCAACTGAACAACATTCGCCGCTGACCCGCTCATGGGGGAGACCGTCATGTTAGACCGCGACGCGATCCGACAAACGTTGATCGAGCTGATGGAAGCCGACACCGGCGAGTCGTATGCGAACCTGGACGACGCGAATAACCTTCGCGCCGACCTGGGGCTCGATTCGGTGGACGTGGTCAGCATCGTCTCGCAAGTGGAACGGCGTTTCCGCATTCGCATGGCGCAGCAAGAATTGGAAAAGCTCGTGACCGTGGGTGATGTCCTGGATTTGTTGCAGTTGAAGTTGAAGGAAGCGGACGCGAAGGCGGCCTGATCCAGCGAGCCACGGGGTTTATCCCCGTGGAAGCGGGGCCGAATACCACGGGGATTAACCCCGTGGCTCGCCGGGCGGCTACGCCGCCTTCTTCATTTCATCCCGCGCCGTCGGCAACTCAAATTGCTTTTGCAATTCCGCAAACGCATTCAATAGCCCATCAATCGCGCTCGGCCGATGATTGGCGTTGACCTGCACACGCAAAACCCCCGCGTGATAAGGCACCGCGGGGAAGGTCACGGATTGAACGTAAAATCCCGCGTCAAAAAGGAATCGCCCCGCTTGCAAGGTGATTTCTTCATCGCCGATCAGGATCGACACGATCGGCACTTTTCCGCCCAGCACCACCAGGCCCAACTTCGCCGCGCCGTCAATGAGCTGGTCCACATTGCGCGCCAAACGGCCATGAATCTCTTCGTATTCGTCGGAGTTAAGAATGTCGCACACGGCGCAGACCGCGTCGAGATACGGCGGCGGCACCGGTCCGCCGAAGATGAATGTGTTCGAGCGAATCTTGAGCAGCATCTTGAATTCCCTGGTGCACGCGATGAACGCGCCGAAGCAGGAGAATCCTTTCGATAGCGAACCGACGACGAGCGTGTTGTCGTATTGGCCGAGCGCGTCGAGCACGGTGCCGCGCCCGTTGCGGCCCAGGACCGCGGTGGCGTGCGCGTCGTCCACGTAAAGAACTGCGTTGTGCCGGAGACAAACTTCATTGAGCGTCGCGAGCGGCGGCAATTCGCCGGTCATGCTGTAGACACCATCGATCGCGACCACGGCGACGCGAAACGGCGCGGCATCCGCGAACACCTGATTGAGATGATCCGGATCGCAATGGCTGAACGGTACGACACGGACGCCGTTGGCCTGCGCGATCTTGGCGCCTTCTTGCATCGAGTTGTGCGCGTGTTCATCAATGACTAGCAAGTCGCGCTTGCTGACCAATCCTGGGATGGCGCCGTGGTTCGCGAGCGAAACCGAAGGATAGATCAGGGCAGCTTCCGTTCCCATCCAGTTTGCCAGCTTTTCCTCGGCCACGTCGTTTGCCCGAACCGATGCGAAAGCGCGCGACGCTCGCGCCCAGCCCGACCTTGACGCCGAAGGCGCTGAGGAAGAGGGTAGCCAGGGCCGCGTCGAGCGCGG
>DAIOGM010000026.1:19048-24196 GCA_036745215.1 Gemmataceae bacterium | reverse complement strand
ACCAGGGTCATGCGAAAGCGCGCGACGCGCCGTTGTGCGCGCCCCATTGGCCGAGACCGCGGACGATGGCGGTCTGCACGCGCAAATCTTGATCGAGCCCAAGAAAGCTGTCGCTGCCGAAGTTGATGACGCGCCGGCCGACGACTTCCATTTCGCGATTGGGGCCGAGGTGATCGACGACGAGGTCTTTGAGGTGGGCGTCGGGGAAATTCTTGGCATAGTGCTCGACGAAGCGAACCAGGCCGTGCTGGCGAATTGCCTGCGCGAGGTTTTGCATCGGAGAACCGGGCATACGAAGCCTTTTATTACATTGGGGAAAGGGGCTTTTGTTTCATGTTTGACGCAGTCTGAGGCGATGATATAGACCAAACGACTTACCCATTTCAAGGGGAATCGGCTGCTGCGCGTGGCGTGATTTAGGAAATCTGGGAAAAACCATTCACCCGCGTCGGCCGCGCGATGGAAAGGAGCGCAATTTGCGTTCCACATTGCATGCACGTGTTGACACGACGGCGGTCCGATGCCGACTCGCCGCGTTCGCGACGCTGCGCGCTTCCGCGGAATCAATCGGGCAATGGCGAAAGCAGCCGATCCGGCTCGGCGCGGACGCGATGCCTGCGACGTTTCTCAAGCATGCGGACAATCAAACCGTGGTCGCCGTCGCCGCGGTGTCGGCGGTCATCGAGCGGCAAGGCTGGCACGAATGTTCCTTTGCCGACTGGGGCGTATTGGCGGCGCCGAATCGGTTTGGTCGAATCAGCGTCGCGCAAACGATCGAGCGTCTCCGCGCGGAAGGCGCGTGGGGCGTGTCGCCGCACCTGATTCCGCATCAATCGCTGCATGCGGTCTCGGGCACGATCAGTCAGGCGCTCAAGATTCATGGCCCGAACTTCGGCGTCAGCGGCGGCCCGAACGCGGGGCCGGATGCGTTTCTTCTTGCGATCGCGATGTTGGCCGACGGCGGGCTGCCCGGCCTTTGGCTAATCTTGACGGGCTACGAGCAGGAATGGATTCCGGCGCCGAATCAAACGACCGCGGCGCCGCCGTGTCTCGGCGCGGCGCTCGCGCTTGTTCTCCCCTCTCCCCCCGCCACGAAAAACAATGCAGTGTCAACAAATCTCGCGGCGGGGGGAGAGGGGCCGGGGGTGAGGGGGGACTTCGTTGGTCATGCGCCCACGAATCCCCCTCACCCCCGGCCCCTCTCCCCCGGCCATGCGCCTTTTCGCCAGGACGAAATAACTGCAGGCCGGGGGAGAGGGGAGAACGGGGCGCGCTTGTCGATTGGACAAGCGTTGAACTTGTTTGATGTCGCTCACTTGCCCGAGTTTCAACTCGCTTCGTTCATCGACGACTTGCCGAGCGGCGCCGGTAAATGGCGTCTTTCCAATACGTTTTGGCTCGAACTTGACGCGGAGGCTCAAGGATGACGCGTGAGCCGATCGCAATTACCGGCGTCGGCGCCTTGACGCCGCTGGGCCATTCGTACGCGGACATCGCGGCGAATCTGCTAGCCGGCGTGAGCGGCGTGCGGCGTGTCGAAGCGTTTGATGTCGCGGATCATCCAGCGCAAATCGGCGGAACCGTCGGCGAGGCGCCGTGTCCGGATGGATGGGACGCAGCCGAGTTCGCAGAGTTTTCCAAGCTCGATCGCGCGGCGCTCTGGTGCTGCGCCTCGGCGCTCGAAGACGCCGGCTGGTGGTCGAGGCGCGGCAACGTTCGCATCGGCCTGGTGCTCGGCACCGCGGCCGAATGGAACTGGCACTGGGAAAACGATTGCATGAACGGCGGCCATAATATCTATCAACCGCAAGACCACCTCGAACCGCTGACGCAGCGAACTTGCCGGCGATTGCAACTGACCGGCCCGGCCGCCAGCCTGTCGGCGGCGTGCGCCAGCGGCAATCACGCGATCGCGCTGGCGCGGCGTTGGCTGCAGCTTGGCTGGGTTGATGTCTGCCTGGCCGGCGCGTGCGATTTGGCGATCACGCCGTTGACGTTGGCGGGCTTCGGAAACTTACGCGCTCTGTCGCGCCGCAACAGCGAGCCTGAGCACGCGTCGCGCCCGTTCGATCTGGATCGCGACGGCTTCGTCATCGGCGAGGGCGGCGCACTTTTTGTGCTCGAACGCGACGAGGCGGCGCGAAAGCGAGGCGCACGAATTTATGCCGAGGTTGCCGGTTGTGGAGCGTCGAGTGACGCGTATCACATGGTCATTCCGAGCCCGCATCCGGAGCCGGCCATCGCCGCGATGAAGCAGGCGCTCGCCGACGCCCGCCTCGATGCGAGCGATGTCGATTACGTCAATGCTCATGCGACGAGCACGCCGGTCGGCGACGCAGCGGAGGTGAAGGTGCTGCAAACGGTGTTCGGAAGTCATATCGCGAAGGTGCCGGTCAGTTCGACGAAGAGCATGACCGGCCATCTTTTGACCGCGGCCGCCGCCGTCGAGGCACTGGCGTGCATCATCGCCATGGATCGCCAGGTCGTGCCGCCGACGATCAATCTGGATAACGCTGATCCGGATTGCCGATTGCGCCATGTCCCCAATCAAGCGGAATCGCATCGGGTGCGCGTGACGGCGTCGAATTCGTTCGGGTTCGGCGGCAGCAATACCTGCTTGATTTTGAAGGCGGCGTAGAGCCGCTTGCGGCTTCGCGCTCGCATGGCGCGGGCCATTACCATAGCGGCGCGTCATACGAGCGCGAAGCCGCGAGCGGCATCAGGGGCGAATCAACGGATCGCCCACCGAACGCATCCATTCCATCAAGCGGCGCTGCAAGTCGTCGCGCACTTCGCGAAGCTTCGCATCGTCATAACGATTGCGCAACTCTTCTGGATCCTCTTGAAGATCGAACAACTCGTCCGGCTGGCCATTCTTCTTGTATTGCCGCACCAGATGCCAGCGCGGCGTGCGAATCGAGCGCATCGCCGCGTCGAGGCCGTTGTGCGGATCGTACTGCGCGAACACGGCGTCACGCCATTCGACGGTTTTGCCTCGCAACAGGGGCGCGAAGTCGGCGCCTTGTTGCTTGTAGCCCTCGGGCACTTGCACCTGGAGCATGCCGAGCGCCGATGCGAAGGTGTCGATGTTCGACACGAGTTCATGACGCTGCGAGCCGCCCTTGGCGACGCCGGGCCAGCGCACGATGAGCGGCACCTGCAAAGCATGATCGAACATGTTCGGCCGGCGCTCCTTTTCGCGGCCTTCGACGAGCCAGGTCGCGTTGCCTTTGTGCCACAAGCCGTGATGGCCGATCATGTAGCCGTGATCGCTCGTGAAGACGATGATCGTGTTATCGCGCAAGCCGAGTTCATCGAGCAGTTCCAGAAGCCGGCCGAGGTTGCGATCGACGGAGTGAACGCTGGCATAGTAATCGCGCGTCAATTGCTTGGCGCGCTTGACATTGAGGCCGGGGAAAGTCGGCACGGTCGGGTCGAGGTTCTTGAACGGCGCCGCATCGACGTCCGGCGTCGGCGCATACGGAGCGTGTGGCTCGCGGAAATGGAGCATCAGCGCGAAGGGGCCGTCCTTGTTTTTCTTGACGAACTCGAGCGCGTTGTCGGTCAGTAAATCGGGCAGCGAGCCTTTGAGCTTCTGTTCCTTGCCGTCGATTTCGAGCGTCGGGTTCATCGGCGTGTTGCCGCCGCCGAGGAAGCCCATGAAGTGATCGAAACCGTGCTTGGTCGGATGAAACTGCGGCAACGCGCCGAGGTGCCATTTGCCGATGAGGCCGGTGCGATAGCCGGCGCGCTGGAGCACGGACATCCAGGTGATCGCATCCTTCGGGATGCCGAGGCCGCCTTCGGCTTCTTTCGGGTTGATCCAGTCAGTGATCTTGACTTGCGTGCCGTACTTGCCGGTGAGAAAACTAACGCGGCTCGGCGAACACACGGGCGTCGCGGTGAAGGCGTTGACGAAGCGAGCGCCGTCCTTGGCGAGGCGGTCCATGTTGGGCGTCTTCGATTCCTTGTTGCCGTAACAGCCGAGCGACCAGCGGGCCTGATCGTCGGTGGTGATGACGATGAGGTTGAGTTTCTTGGTCTGGGCGTGGACGCATGGCGCGAAGCTGATGAACGTGAGAAGGATGATTGTCCAACGCATCGTAGCGCTCCCGCCGCTTGCGGTTTAGCGCTCGCGCGGCGCCATGCGAGCGCTAAACCGCAAGCGGATTAATGGAATATCGTAAATCGCCCATCCGCCTCCGCGATCACAGCCGGCAATCCCCACACGGGAATCGCGCCGGCGAGTCGGCCCGATTCCTTCGGCTGCATGTCCTTGTCATAATGCTGCCACGCCACCGCGCCGCCGCGGTTCCAGCCGGTGCCTTCCGCCCATGCCAGCAGCATCTCGCCGTTTTTGTTGAACGCAAACACCGGATGCTGCCGATCGCCTCCCTTGCCGGGCGCTTTGAACAATGTTGGGTCGTTCAACTTGATCGGATTCTGAATGAGGCGAAAGAAAATCTGCCCGTCATTTTCCCACGCGCCATAGACGCCGCCGTCCGGATGCGCCGCGAACGATTCCGAACTCATTGGGCACGTGGTGATCTTCCAGTTGTCTTGCTGCTCGCTTTGAAACGTCTTCCCCTGGTCGCCCGAGTAAAGCGAAACCATGCCGCGATTTTCGCGTTTCGTGGCCGCGCGGTAGAGGAAGTAGATCGTGCCTTTCGAGTCGGCGAAGCCGCGCATGCCGCAGCAGCCGCACGCGCCGGTGTTGGCGCTGACGGCGTACTCCGGGGCGAATGTCTTGCCGTCGTCGCGGGAAGCAGCGACCCAGACTTTGCGATTGTCCTCGCCCTTGAGAGAATCCTTGCCGATCGCATGCCAGGCGACGAACACGTTGCCATTCGCGTCCGCCGCCAGCGTGCCGCCGCCGTCGAGGACATACGATTGCATCATGAGATTGCGCTGTGGCTCGAACGCTTTGCCGTCGTCGCTCAGCCGCGCATAAAGCATCGGATGCCCGCCGAGCGGATTCTTCGGCTCCGCTTTCATGGCGCCGTTCCACGCAACGTGAACGCGTCCGTTTTTGCCGAGTGCGATATGTCCGCCCCGAATGGTGCCGACCGCGATGGCGCTGCCCTCGCCGCTGTTGACTTTGATCGGCGCGGAGAAGGCGGATTTGCCCGCATCGCGCGCCGCCGCTTC
>DAIOGM010000026.1:5842-19038 GCA_036745215.1 Gemmataceae bacterium | reverse complement strand
GCACGTTCCCCTTGGCGTCCGTGGCGGCTTGCGGCTGAATTCCCTTGTTCGGCGTTTTGATCAGCACGACGTCGGCGCGCGCGCACGCGGCGACGGCAATGAAATGCAATGCAATAAGAATCATTTTTTTCATAGGAAGCCTCAACCGTTTTCGGTGCCGTGCCACATATTCAATTGAAGATAGTCGAACGACCAACGAATTGCCAAGACAAACTTAACGGGATTGATGTGGCGAAAATCGATCGAGAAACGTCTAATACATAGGAATGCACGTCAACGGAGAAAGCACGCCATGCGACATTTCACGATGGGCTTTCTTGGCATCTTGATTGTCTTGCCTGGCACGGTCGCCCAGGAAACGCGCAGCCCGTTCAAGGTCACGATCAAGGAGGGCAGAACGATCGTCGGCGAACCGACATTGCCGATCGATCCGACCGTGCGCATCAAGCCGGATTTCAGCGGCCAGAATTCGTTCGGCTTCATGGTGAACAACAATCTCATCACCTGCTCGCCTCAAGGAAGCATCTGGCAATCCCTGAATGTCGATGGCAACATCAGCAACCCGTTTGTCAGCCCAGACAATCGGCCGCCGAAGCCGCTGCCCGCGACGGCGACCGGCAAGAAACGCGTCGGCACGGAATCGCTATGGACCCACGATGGCATTCACGTGACGCAAATCATCGAAGTCGTGCCGAGCAAACCGTCAACCAAGGTCGTGCCCGGTCAGAAACGCCAGCTCGATACGTGCCGCGTCACCTACATCCTGGAGAACAAGGACAACAAGGCGCACAAGGTCGCTTTCAAGACGTGCGTGGACATCCTCATCGTCAACAACGATCGCGCCTTGTACGCCTCGCCGACGACCGAGCCCGGCAAGGTCCTCAACGGTGTTCGGCTCGAAGGCAAAACGTTGCCCGAATACATCTGGGTGCTGGAACGGCCCGACTACAACAACCCCGGCTTCGTCGCCACGATGACGTTCAAGCACGCTAAAGGGGAGAATCCCAACAAGGTCGTGCTCGCCAACCTCGGCGTCGTCGCGAATTTTCAGGTCTGGGATGTGCCTCCCGTCATGGCCGGCGATTCCGCTTGCGCTTTGTTCTGGGAAGAGAAGGAGTTGAAGCCCGGCCAAAAACGCCAACTCGTCTGGGGCTACGGCGGCGGCATCTCGACGAGCGCGGAGAACGAAGGACGCGTCAATCTTGGATTGTCGGGCTCCTTTGAACCGGGCAAGCTGTTCACGATCGCCGCCTCGGTGGACGATCCGTTGCCCGACCAGGTGCTGGTGCTCGAGTTGCCCGCCGGCATGGAACGCGTCGATGGCCGAGAAATGCAACCGGTCGCGCCGGCGACGGAGTTCGGCACGAGCCAGGTTGTCTGGAAAGCGCGCGTCGTTCGCCCCGGCGATTACGAGATTCGCGTGCGCTCCAGTACGGGGAGCGTTCAAAGCAAACACGTCCGCATCGAGGCGAATTAATATCCTTCCGTAGCCACAAGCTGCCAGCTTGTGAGCTTGTACGAAGGCGGACAAGCTAGTGCTGTGTCACAGCTTATTTGTCGGATGAGGCCGGGAGGGCGAGGCTCCTGCCGAGCCGTGAGCGACAGGATTCAACCGGGTGCACGGCTCGGCGGGAGCCTCGCCCTCCCGACATTTTAGCTGTGACAGAGCACTGGCAGCTTGTCGCTACGAAGTGCACCCCTGTTCGAGTGAGATCGCAACATGAAACGCTTCATTCTTCCCATCGTACTTGTCGGCGTCATGGTGACCGCGGCGGGCGGCATCGGCGTCGTCGTCGTCAAGTATGCCATCGACTTGATGAATCCGGCCGGCTACGTCAGCTACGAGGAGATGGAAAAGCTTCAGGAACAGGGGGACATCGACGAGAAGGAGATTCCGCGGCTTGTCGCGTGCTTTGAACGCAATGACGAGAACCTGCGCTTCAAGTCGGCGGAGACGCTGGCGAAGATGGGCACCAAAGCCGTCGCGCCGGTGCGCGAAAAATTGAAGCATCCCAGCGCCAAGGTGCGCTATTATGCCGTGCAGACGTTCGCTTTCATGGACCCGAAGGACGCCGCGGCGGCGACGCCCGATCTGTTGATCTGCATCGACGATCGCGAGGCCGACGTGCGCCGCAAGGCAGTCTATGTCCTCGGCCGGCTCGGCGGCAAAGGCGAGGGCGTGTTCACCGGCATGATCAAGGCCCTCGGCGATGCCGACGCGGACGTCGCGGCCGTTGCCATCGCGGCGATCAAGAAGATGGACGCTCCGCCCAAGGAAGCGTTGCCCGCGCTGACGAAGTTGGCCGACGATCCCAAGCACGAGGTGCGTGCCGAAGCGATAAAACTCCTCGGCAAGATGGGCGAGCCCGCCGTCCCCGCGTTTAAAGAATTGCTCAAGAAGCCCGATCCGCTCGGACGCGTCGTGCTGATTCAAGCCATCGCGCCGCTGGGTAGCCATGCGAAGGATTTGTTGCCGGAATTGCAAGCGATGATGTTGGAAAACCCGTGGTGGGACGGCGAGGATGAATTGATGCGCATCTTCAAGAATTGCGGGCCGGACGGCGCCAAACGATTGGCCGACATGCTCAAGGCAGTTCACGATCCGAAGTCGCCGCACTTCGCCAACGCCGGGCCGCGCAGCGCCGTTTTGCTCAAAGCCATCGGCGACATGGGTGCGCAAGCCAAGGACGCGACGCCAATGTTAATTGAGCTGTTGAAGGATCGCGATTCGTTGCGGCCTCAGGTTCTCGAGACGCTCGGCGACATCGGCCCATCGGCGAAGGACGCGATCCCCGCGGTCGAGGCGTTGACGACGGACCCGCGCGTCGGGCCGGCGGCGCGGGCGACGTTGAAGCGGATGGGCGTATTGAATTAATGTACTCATCACGCTCCGCGTGATGATCCTCACGCGGAGCGTGAGGAGTACTTTAATCGATCATGCCCTTACCGCCTGCTGCCCCTGCTTGAACGTTTCCCACTCCTCGACGCTAAACTGAACCTCGCGCGCATTCGAGCCGTTGTACGCGCCGACGATGCCGTCCTCCGCCATCCAGTCGATCATGCGCGCCCCGCGGCCGTAGCCGATGCCGAGCGCCCGTTGCAAGAGCGACACGCTGCCGCGTCCCTCGCGAATGACGATCTCCACGGCTTGCTCGTAAAGCGCATCGCGTTCGCGCATCTTGTCGAGCGAACCCGCCTCGCCATTGTTGGCCGTCTGTAATTGCAAAAGCTCTTGCGAGAAGCACGGATCGTCCGTTTCCAGATGCGCGACGACTTTCGTGATCTCCGCGCTGGCGACGTACGTACACTGCGCTCGCACCAGGTGATTGTTCCCCGGTAACAGGAACAGCATGTCGCCCTTGCCGAGCAGCTTGTCGGCGCCCATTTCATCGAGGACGACCCGGCTATCCATGCGGCTCGCGACCTTGAAGCAAAGCCGGCCCGGCAAGTTCGACTTGATCAGGCCCGTGACGATATCCACCGTCGGCCGCTGCGTCGCGAGAATCAAATGGATGCCCGCCGCCCGCGCCTTCTGCGCGAGGCGAACGATGTACGTCTCCGCTTCACGCTTGGTTTGCATGATCAGGTCGCCGAACTCGTCAATGACGAGCACGATGTACGGCATCTTCTCCGGAATTCGTTCGCGTTCTTCGTCGTCCGGCTGTACGCGGCGTTGAATCTCTTCCATGCCGAGCTCGTTGTACTGTGCGAGATTGCGGACCCGCGCGCGGCTCAACAGATCGTAACGTTCCTCCATCTTGTCCACCGCCCACGCGAGCACGGCCGTCGCCTTCGCCTCGTCGGTGATGACCGGGTGCATCAGGTGCGGAATCTTGCGATAGTCAGAGAACTCGTTCTTCTTCGGATCAATCAACAGCATCTTGAGTTCATCGGGCCGGCGCGTCATGAGCATGCTGATGATGAGGGCATTGAGACATACGGATTTTCCCGTACCCGTCGTGCCGGCGATGAGCAGGTGCGGCATGTCCGCCAAATCATGGGCGAGCGGCTTGCCTTCGGAATCCTTGCCAAGGAACAGCGGCACCTTGCACTTGGCGAGCTTGCGGCCGGCGCCAAGGATGACTTCCTTCAGCCGCACCGTGGCGCGATGCTCATTGGGCACCTCGATGCCGACCGCGTTCTTGCCCGGAATCGGCGCGACGATGCGCACGCTCGGCACCTTCAAATGCAGTGCAAGATCGTCGCTCAAGACGGTGATGCGATTGACGCGCATACCGGTTTCGAGCGCGACCTCGTACTGCGTGATGACCGGCCCGGTATTGATGCCGACGACTTTGACATTGAGATCGAAATCCTTGAACGTCTGTTCCAGGATCGCGGCTTGCTCGCGCAGCTTTTGGTCGTGCTGTTCGAACGGGAACTTCTCCGGTTCTTCCAGAAGCGTCAAGGGCGGCAATTCGTAATCATCGAATGATTGATCCGCCGGCAATGCCATGCCCATGCGCGTGATCGGCAGAATATCCGCCGTCGGCTCCGGCGCTTCCGGCTCCGGCTCCGCTTCAATCGGCTTCACGTCGAAGCCGGTATGTTGAATCGGCACCGTCAACGCTTTCGCATGCGGCTTCGCGAACGGCTTGACCGGCGTCTTCGGTTTTTCGCGCGGCCGGCTCAGATAGGCGTAAACTTTTGAAGTCGCGCGAGCACCTAGTGCGACGGTCCAGCTCACGCCAAAGCACATCCAGTAGAGCATGTCGAGCCCGGCACGCACCACGAAATCGGCGGCGAGCAGAATCGCCAGAAAGCTGATGCCCGCGAACAAGAGAACGCCAGGCGGTCCCGGCATCCATTCAGAAAGGAGTTCACGCAGCACCGCGCCCAGGGCGCCGCCGCTGCCGAAGCTTGGGCCGGGCAGCCAGTCGTGGCCGATCAGATCGCACGCCAACGCGGTGCAGGGAATGAGCGTCACCCAGCCGACGACTCGTCCCGACCAGATCAGCCAGCTTTTGCGCACCAGTAACATCAGGACGAGCACGAGCCAGGCGGCCAGAAAGACGTAGACGGCGCTGCCGAGCGTCGAATAGAGTTCATCGGCGAACCAGTGACCCGGAATGCCGAGCAGGTTTTGCGCGGACGATGGCCCCGCCGCGGGCTCATGGCTCAGAATGCATAGAGCCAGGATGATGCCGCAGAAGAAGAGTAGCCAGGCGACGCCATCCATGCGAATGTTTCGACGGACTGGCATAATAATGCAAATCGCCTCAATTGAGCCGCGCTGAGATGAGGGCGCAGCGCCCCCGCTTCATCATAACCATGCAACGTTGGCCGCGACTCGGGCTTGAAGGGGATTTCGACAATTGAAGTCGAATCGCAGGGTGGACAAGTCGTCGATTCGGTAAAATCGGCACAACCGGAACCTGTCCCCGTTTAGCGCCCGTAGTGCGCCACGCGTTCGCGTGGCGCACTGCGGGCGCTAAACGAAGAGAAATCCCCATGTTGCAAATCGCACTCTTCGAACCCGAAATCCCGCCCAACACCGGCAACATCGCACGCCTCTGCGCGGCCACGAACGCGCCGTTGCACCTGGTTGGCCGGCTTGGTTTCCGCATCGACGAAAAATCGTTGCGTCGCGCCGGACTCGATTATTGGGATTCGGTGGACCTGCATCGCCATGATTCGCTCGCGCTTTTCGAAGATTATCTTCAAGAACGCCAGGCCCGGCTCTTTTGCATGAGCGCGCACGCCGTTCGGCCGTACACGGACATTCCGTTCCAACCTGGCGATTGCTTGCTCTTCGGCGCCGAGACGCGCGGCTTGCCGCCGGAAGTGCTGGAGCGCCATCGCGAGCGAAGTTTCACGATACCGATGTTGTCGGGAAAAGTGCGTAGTCTGAATTTGGCGACGGCGGCGGGCATCGTTCTGTACGAAGGTCTACGGCAGCTGCATGCTTGGTAAATCCCGCACCGAAATCTTGCCGCAGTTTTCATCTCTTGTGCATCCATCCCAGAGCGCCGACCGATCTTGTCATCATCACCAATCAAACGCTTGCCGAACTTCAACCTTGAGGCGCTCTCCATGCGTGACGTAGCCGCGCTCCCGACGCTGCCGGAACTTTGTTTGCATGTACACGCGACGCTTTGCCTACACGACAATCTTGATCCCAATCAGACGCCCTTGCATCACGCCCTGATCACGCGGCACGGCAAACCGTGCGGCCTGTTCTTTCAGGTGCTCGGCCCGCGGCTGTTGAAGAACTACGCCATCTGGGCCGGTGATGAAAATCGCATCCTCTTTTACAATTCATGTGGCGAGCGCGTTGCCGAGACGCGCTTGAGCGAAGGGCCGGATCCGCGCGCTTTGCCGCCGCTTGCGGCTTAGCGCTCGCGCGGCGCTCTTGCGCGAAACCGCGAGCGTTGGAAAATTCTCATCTTTCCTGTTGCTTTCCCCCCGGAAATTGTCCAGAATACAGTGAATACCGGTCGTGCGGTTTCCGTCTAAGGTTCTCCGCACGTCCAGGACTCACCGAAAAACCTGTGCGTTTCCGTCCTGCCTACCGAAATTCAGGGGGTTGCCTCATGAAGAGTTCCTGCGCCATGCTGCTGGCTGCATTCAGCTTCATCGCGTCCACCGGTGTTGCATTCGCGCAAGGCGACATTAAGCCCGCGAACGATCAACCCGCGCTGCCGACGCCTGCCGAAGTGCAAAGCTTGAGCGTCTTCCCGGCGACGGTCACCCTCAAGGGCCAGGACGATTCATCGCAACTGATCGTCACCGGCAACCTCGCGGCGAACAAGGTGCAAGATCTCACCGGCGATGTGAAGTATGAACTCGCCAACGAGAAGCTCGCTCGCATCACGTCGAGTGGCCGCATCATTCCGCTCATCAACGGCACCACCGACGTCACCATCCGCTACGGCGACAAGACCGCGAAGATCACGCTGAAGACCGAAAGCTGCGATGTCGATCTGCCGATCAACTTCACCAATCAAGTCGTGCCGATCTTCACCAAACTGGGCTGCAACGGCGGCGGCTGCCACGGCAAGTCCGGCGGTCAGAACGGCTTCGCGCTGTCGCTGCTCGGCTTCGTCCCCGAACTCGATTATCAAACGCTGGTGAAAGAAAACCGCGGCCGACGTCTGTTCCCGGCTGCCCCGGACAGCAGCTTGCTGCTCCTCAAGGCGTCCGGCGGCATCGCGCACGCCGGCGGCAAGCGCATGGATCTCGGCTCCGATGAATACAAGCTCGTTCGCCGCTGGATCGCCTCCGGCTCGCCGTTCGGCAACGAGAAGGATCCGATCATCACCAAGATCACCATCAGCCCCGAACAACGCGTTCTGACGCGCCACAATCGCCAGCAGTTCACCGTCACCGCCCACTACAACGACGGCTCGACGCAAGACGTCACGCAGCGGGCGCAATATGAATCGAACGACACGGAAATCGCCGTCGTCGAAGGCGCCGCCCTGGTTCGCTCGCTCGAAATGTCCGGGCAAGCCGCCGTCATGGCGCGCTACCTCGGCCAGGTCGCCGTCTTCCGCGCGACGGTGCCGCTGGGCGTCAAGATTCCGAGCTACAAGTTCGATGGCCGAACGGTCGTCGATAAATACACGCAACAGAAATGGCAAGAACTCGGCATCGTCCCGTCCGACCTGGCGAGCGACGAGCAGTTCATGCGTCGCGTCTCGCTCGATCTGACGGGTTCGCTGCCCAAGCCCGCCGACGTGAAGGCGTTCCTCGCCGACACCGACAAGGACAAGCGCGACAAGCTGATCGATCGCCTGCTGGAAACGCCGGAGTACACGTATCTCTTCGCGAACAAGTGGGCCGACGTGCTGCGTGTCAAACGTCGCAATCAGCCCGATCGCGCCGCCGGCACGTTTGCGTTTCATAACTGGATTCGCGAATCGATCGCCAGGGACAAGCCGTACGATCACTTCGTTCGCGAAATCTTGGCCGCGACCGGCGACGAATCGAACGCGCCGCCGACGGTGTGGTACAAGGAATTGCAGAACCCGCAAGAGTTTGTCGATGACACCGCCCAGGTCTTCCTTGGCTTGCGTATCGCGTGCGCTCAGTGCCACCACCATCCGTATGAAAAGTGGAGCCAGGACGATTATTGGGGCCTCGCCGCCTTCTTCGGCCGCGTCGGCCGCAAGAATATGCAAGTCCCCGGCGGCGCCGGCAATCAGCAGGCGAATCGTCAGGTGATCTTCAATCGCCCCAACGGCAACGTTCAGAACAAGCGAACCGGCGCCAACGCCAGCATCCAGCCGCTCGACGGCAAGCCGATGGAAGTGGCGGCCGACGAGGATCCGCGTCAGAAGCTGGTCGATTGGATGGCCCACAAGGACAACCCGTTCTTCGCCCGCGCCGTCGCCAATCGGTACTGGTCGCACTTCTTTGGCCGCGGCATCGTCGATCCCATCGACGACATGCGCGTCACCAATCCGCCGACCAACCCTGAACTGCTCGACGCTCTCGCCAAGGAGCTGGTGGACAGCAAGTTCAGCTTGAAGCACCTCGTGAAGGTGATTGTCAAGAGCCGCTCGTATCAGCTCTCGTCGGCGCCGAACGATTTCAACAAGCACGACAAGCAAAGCTTCGCTCGCTTTTATCCGCGCCGCATGCAGGCCGAGGTGTTGTACGACGCGGTGAGCCAGGTGACGAGCACGCCGGCCCAGTTTGGCGGCCTGCCGACCGACAAGCATTCGCCGAACAAGGCGATCATGTTGCCGGACGAGGCGTTCCAGAGTTATTTCCTCGACGTGTTCGGCCGCCCGCAGCGCATCAGCGCCTGCGAATGCGAGCGCGTGAGCGAGGCGAACTTGGCCCAGGCCTTGCACCTGTTGAACTCGCAAGAGATTCAGGACAAGCTGAGCCGTGCGAATGCCCGCGCCGATTTGTTGGCGAAGGACCCGCGTCCGGACGCCGACAAGGTGGACGAGTTGTTCCTGTGGGCGTTCTCGCGTTTGCCGAGCGCCGAGCACCGCCAGGTCGCGCTGGAACACATCAATCGTCATTCAATGAACAAGAAGCTCGCCTACGAGAACATTCTTTGGGCGCTCTTGAACACGAAGGAATTCGTGTTTAATCAGTGATATCCGAGCCTGAAGCGCAAGCGAAGAAGCGGGCCGATCCATTCTAGGATTGGCCCGCTTTGTTTTTGCATGTAGCTGCGCAAGCGGGTACAATCAGTCGAAGGGGTTGACATGAAACAGACCAAACGATTTGTCGTGTCCGACGGCGAGGTCGTACTCCATCTTGAAGCGGCCGAGGAAGGCGGTTTCGTCGTCACCTCGCCGTTTGAACCCGAATTGATTACCGAAGCGGAATCGTTGGAAGACGCCTTCGTTATGGCACACGATGCGATCAAAGCCCTCCGTATGTCCCGAGCCAAGATTCACCGCAAACCCAAACTGGCGAATGCGTCGTGAATCGTCGCGCCCACGCCACGCCAACCTCAAACGCGGGACCGTTCGTGAAATCTGCAGAATGCTCGGCATTCCCAAACCAACCAGCATCTGACGCTGGCAATGTCCTTGATGCAAATACGCGCGGCGAATGAGCTACGCGATGGAAAAGTTCCTCGGCCAAAGGATGCGTTGACATGTTCTCGCAAACGGTAGAATACGCCCTTCGAGCAGTAGTGCACCTGGCAAGCAACGCGCCGCGCGCTCAAACGACCGAGGAGATCGCCAGGTCCACGAAGGTCCCGCAAGCTTATCTGTCCAAGGTGCTGCAAGGACTCGTCGCGGCCGGCGTCGTCAAGTCGCAGCGCGGCATCGGCGGCGGCATGTCATTGGTAAAGAAGCCGAGCGAATTGACCATCCTGGAGGTCGTCAACGCCGTCGATCCGATCAAGCGCATCAACACGTGCCCGCTGGAACTGGCGAGCCACGGAGTCAACTTGTGTCCGTTGCACAAACGCGTCGATGCCGCGCTGGCGATGGTCGAAGATGCGTTTCGTTCGACAACGCTTCAAGAGGTGATAGACGAGCCGACGGAAAGCACTCCCTTATGCGACTTTCCTTCGAAGCGGACGAATCTCTGTTAATTCCCTTTTTGGGATCCCACTTGCCCAATATTGTCTATTGGCGAACATCGATCATGGATTCGGAAATCCGACGAGCCGACAAAATGGGACGGATAAGACTATTCCAGGACTTTGCCGACCATCTTGTTATTGTCAAACGAATTAGCGACGACGAAGTGCGCGTCATCAAGGCCAAGGCGGTGCCGAAACGCTATGCGCTTTCGGAACTCGTTGAACAAATTAAACCAGACAACCTTCACGATGAGATTGACGCGGGCCGGTCAACCGGAGAAGAAAAATGCTGAGAGGATACGTGCCGGATCGCGGAAATTAACTTTGATACGCGTTCGAAGTCGATATTCCTCCCGGTGAGCTTGTTACCGGAGTCATTCTTTCGGACCAGGTAAAGAGCCTCGACTGGCGCAAACGGCAAGCGGAAAAGCAGTGTGTATTGTTGGACGAAATCGTTGAAGATGTGCTTGCCAAACTCGGCACTTTGATCGATCCGGAAGAACGTTGAACCGTCAGACGTGCAATTCCACCACATCCTTGTCGTGCAATACATGCTCTCGGCCGACGGTCTGGCCATCGTGAACGCCGGCGCCCCAGATGCGCGCGGATTTGAGCTGCTCCGCCAGATCGCGATGCACCAGCGCAGCCAGATCGACGACGGTGCCGCCGACCGGGCACGTGAACGGCGACGTCATGTCCGCCGGCTTGCCCGGCTGCTTTGTGTAAACACGGATGACGTTGAGGAACCGGTAGATCACGTTGCGCAAGTCCTCCATGCCGTTGCCATGTTCCGCGGAGATCACGTGAATCGGGAACTTCGATCCAAACATCTCCTTGACGATATCGAGCCGATCCTGGGCGCCGTCCGCGTCGATCTTGTTGGCGACCAGCAGCGTCTTGATGTATTCAATCGATAAATCTTGATGATCCGCGGGCCGCTGGCCGAGCATCGTTTTGACTTGCGCGAGCCGGTCGAGCACGGTCTCCGCGGTGAACGGACCATCGTCGTCGCCGAGGTCGAGCATCAAGATGGCGGCGTCCGCGGCACGCACGAGGCTCGACAGATAGCTTTCCATGTAGTCCGCGGTGATCGGCGGCGTGTCGATGAGCTGCACCTTCACGTCTTGCCATTCCATCATGCCCGCGTGCGGCTCGCGCGTCGTGAACGGATAGCCCGCGACTTCCGGCGTCGCCCGCGTCAGTCGCGTCAAGAGCCGGCTCTTGCCCGCGTTCGGAGCGCCGACGATGATGTATTGTCCGGCGCCCTGTTTGGGAAACTTGTAGCTGACGCCGACTTTCTTGGGATGCTTCTTGGCGTGCTCGACTTCATCGCGCAGCTCGGCCATCTTGGTCTTGAGATCGGCCTGCAGTTTTTCGCTCGCCTTGTGCTTGGGCACGAGCGAGAACATCCGCTTCAGGCACGCCAGCTTTTCCTCCGGCGTCTCGGCCTTTTTGTACTCTTCTTCCGCTTCCATGTATTGAGGTGTAAGATTGGCCGCCATGATTGTGATTCGCCCCAAGCCCCACCATGAGCGCAGCGATTGGTGGGGGCCGTCGTTACTTCGCGCTCATCTCGATATCAAGCACATTCTTCCCCGCCTTCAAGTTCATCGTCTTGCCCTCTTTGGTCAACTGCCAGCCCTTAGCTTCGTGCCACGCCATCACTTGCACTTCCATGCCGGCCGGCACGCGCGGGATCGTGAACGTGCCGTCGGCCTTCGTGATGGCGAAGTAAGGGTGATCGAAGATCCAGACGTAGCCGGTGGACCATCGATAGATATGGCACGTAAAGTGAATCGGCACGGGTTGCGGCTTGAGATTGAATTCGTGTTCCTTGCCAGGCGCGAGCACCATGTCGATGGAGGAATTGTACTTGCCGCCGGGTGTGGCTTTGAAGCAACGATTGATCGTGGATGAGTTCTTGAATATGAGTTTCTCCCCCGTCGCGCCGCGATTCGTGCCGTCGAACCACTCAGGATAATGAGCCGCCATATACGGCTTGTAAAACGTGAACGGAGCGTCGCCGACCACAGGCGCCTTCCGAGCTTTGTCAAGGTCATGAATGGGCAGGAGCTTGTTCGCGGGGCGCTTCAGGAAGACGCAAACATTGGCGACGCCCCTCGTTTTAGCGTCAATGCGCCAGGTTGGATCGAGCAGATCTTCCTTCGGCGCAGCGAGGGCGAGTTTGTTGTCCTTGTGTTCGAGTATCTGTTTCTCGAGACTCTTTACGTCAGGCATGTCCCCTTTCCAGGTCACGCGGCCTTCGAGCGTGCCCCAATCGGGCGCCTGGGCGTCCGCGCCATTGGCTAGCTCGACATTCGCTTCCTCCAGTCGCTTGCGTGCTTCAGCAAGCTCGCGATTCAGAATGACCAACTGATCTCGCGCGTCGTCCTGTTGGCGCATCGCCTGAGCCCGTGCTTGCTCGGCTTGCATGCGCTGCTCCACGGCGACGCGCTCGGCGTGCATGGCTTCATGCATTCGGTTGTCGTTGTGATGCAAGAAAACCCAAACATTGAGCCCCGCGGAGAAGACGAGCAAGAGACCAAGCAAGCCGATGATGACAATTGCGATCGGCCCCCACGGAAACGCCGAGCGCGGCATTGGACGCGGCGTCGGCCGGTCCGTGTCGGTATCGTCTGCGTCCGAAGTTTTATTGGCCGATTTCGGCGCCGTGCCCACGCGGATGCCGTCGGCGCGTTCCAGGCCTGCTTTGGCCGGGAACGTGTTGCCGCATCGATGGCAGCGCACCGGCTGGTCGGCCAAATCGGGCGGGACCTCGAAATCGGTTCGGCATTGCGGACAAGAGACGACAATGGACATGGCGGCGACTCCCTGTCGGACGATGTGGATTCATTGTATACTCACCACGTATTGCGTGCATCGCCATTCACAATCCATTGCAAACGCTGCCCCTCACCCCCGGCCCCTCTCCCCCGGAGGGGAGAGGGGAGAGGGAAATCCATGGAACTCTTCGACCAAATTCAGGAAGCCAAGAAAGTCATCCAGGCCCGCTGGAATGGCAAGCCGAGGGCCGGCATCATCCTCGGCACCGGCCTGGGCGGGCTGGCGGAAGAAATCCAGGACTCGGTAAAAATACCGTACCAGGAAATTCCCTATTTCCCACATTCGACGGTCGAATCGCACGCCGGCCGGCTCGTGTGCGGCAACCTCGGCGGGCAACCCGTCCTCGCCA
>DAIOGM010000026.1:2690-5832 GCA_036745215.1 Gemmataceae bacterium | reverse complement strand
AGCGATGGGCGCGAACGTGCTCATCGTTTCCAACGCGTGCGGCGGCATGAATCCCCAGTGGGAAAAAGGGGACATCATGCTCATCGAGGATCACATCAACCTTTTGGGCGACAATCCGCTCATCGGCAAGAACGACGAACGCCTTGGCATTCGTTTTCCGGACATGTGCCAGGTTTACGATCTCGACTTGATCAAGCTGGCGCAGCGCATCGCGCTGGAAGAGAAGATTCCCGTCAAAAAGGGCGTGTTCGTCGCCGTGTCGGGGCCAAACCTGGAGACGCGCGCGGAATATCGCTTCCTCAAGCAGATCGGCGCCGACGTCGTCGGCATGTCCACGGTGCCGGAAGCGATCGTCGGCGTGCATTCAAGCATGCGCGTGATGGGATTGAGCGTGATCACCGATTTGTGCTTGCCCGACGCACTCGAGCCGGCCAATTTGCCAGACATCATCGCGACTGCGAATGCCGCGGAGAAGAAGTTGCGCGTGCTCGTGCGCCGCGTCGTTGCGGAACTTTAGCAAGCCTACGGCGTCGGCGTGAAGTTGAGGAATCCCGCACGGCTAGGCAGGCGGTCCGGGCCAGCGATGTCGAGGATGCCGAAGCCGCTCGACGAGCGGAACGCAGTCCACACGAAGTTGAAGTTAAAGAACGTCTGCGAGATGTAGCGCGCCATCGCCTCGGCCGGCTTCTCTTGCAAGATCAGCACATCGCCCGGACGAATGACAAGCCGCTCTTGCGGATGCTCCAGCGCACTTCGCAAATCGACGGCGATCGGCACCTGGCCGCGGCCCGGCACTCGGCGAATCACCACGCACAAGCTCGGCGACGGATTGCCCATGCCCGTCTGAATGAACGTGCCCGACAGATTGCTGCCGCCGAACGCGCCGTTGTACATCGGCCCGCGCACCAGGGCGATCGCTTCCAGAATGTCGAGATCGTGATCGCGCGGCAACATGTGCTTGCCGGGCGGCAGAATGCCGGCGGTGTAGAACACTTCCTCGTCGCGCGCTTCCAGGAAGATGACGTCCCCGTTGCGCAGAATCACGTCTTCCTTGGTGAACGGCAGCATCGCGCCGACTGGCGAGCGCATTGGAATGCGCACCGTCTCGCCGACCCAGATGCCTTGCTTGATCAGATCCGCGCCTCCCTTTGCTTTTTCGAGCTGCTTGGCGACTTTTGCTTGCATCCCCATGTCGCGCAGACCGTCGCGATAAATGATGATCTCGTTGTACGCGTCGAGTTCCGGCAACCCGCCGGTGCGCGCCAGCGCGTGCAGCACGTCGTTTTGATACGCCGGCAGATCGACGAGATGCCCCGTGTTGCGCTTGCCCGTCGGCACCGGCCCGTCCTGCCCAGCGAGGAAACTGATCGCTTCCTGGCGGAAGACGAGCACTTGCATTTGCCGTTGATGGATCAAGGTGACAAAGATCTTGTCGTTTTCCTTCTTGATCAGCTCCGCCTTGACATATTGATCCTTGATCGCCTCGCGCGCTTGGCCGACAGTCATGCCCTTGACGGAAAGTCTCGGCACGCCAGGCAGCGCGACGGCGCCGTCTTCCTGCACGGCAATCGGGTAGCCCGCTCCCGGCGCGATGCGATTCTGCTCCTTGACGTGCACCAGAGGCGCGACGTGAACCGGAAACGCCGATTTCGCGTCGCCGAGGAAGCCGTCAATGAAGATGCCGAGCACGTCGCCGGTGTCGAGCCGATACGTGTCCGGCTGCTGCTGGCGCAACACGCTCAGGGGAATCGTTTGATAACACGTCTTGGACGGACCCAGCAATTCGGGCGGCAACAGGCGTACCGGGATGCCGTCGGCCACGGGATTGGTGATGGCGGTGCAGCCGGTGAACGCCGACGCAATCAGCATGAACGCCAAGCAGCAAACGACGCGCTTGCGAACGCGATTCAGGCAACAGGTTGGAAGGAGGTCATGCATCGCTTGGTCACTTGTCCTTGGCCGGCGTCACCGTGATGTTGTTGATGCGAATGCGTTCGGGCGTTGACGGCGGCGCGTCGTTAGCGTCTTTAGTCTCCGCCCGCTCCGGCGCGGACGGCGGCGCTTCGTTGACGTTGTTGATCTTCACACGCTCCGGCGCGGTCGGCGGCGCTTCGTTGACGTTGTTGATCCTCACGCGCTCCGGCGCGGCCGGCGGGGCCTCGTTGACGTTGTTGATCTTCACGCGCTCCGGCGCGGCCGGCGGGGCTTCGTTGACGTTGTTGATCCTCACGGGCTCCGGCGCCGGCGGCGGCACTTCGTTAACGTTGTTGATCCTCACGCGTTCCGGCGAAGACGGCGGCGTGTTGATAATCGTGACACCTGCGCCTTCCATTTTCTCCGGCGCGGGCTCGGCAGCGCCGGGCGGCATCCGGCGCAATCCTTCGGGCTCGTTGCGTGCCGGTTCCGGCGGCGCATTTGGGGCCTCAATGTTCGAGAACGTCGGGGTCATCCGCAGGGGCGGCTCATTCTGGGCCGGCGGCATATGAACGGAGTCCGGCAATGTCGTCGCCTTGGGCACGTCCTTTCGCGGTGCGGCGGTTACCGGGCCCGCCGTGTTCGGGAACATGACGGGGCCGTGCGCAGCGTCGAATACGTCCACATCGTGCATTTCGGAATCAAGTGACGACGGCCCCGTGATCAAACGACGCGCGCCGCTGGCGCGCGCGGCCGAGGCGCCGTGGCGATAGCCGGCGAACCAGTGCTCGACGGCTTGATAGCCTTGCGACGTTTGATAGCGGTAGTGGCGATAGTGCGCCGGCGCCACCAGGGGCGGTTCGCCGTCGCCGCCGCGGAAGAGGTACTCCGCGTAGCCGTCCTTGAAGCCGTCGGCGTAGTCGCCATTGCGTAGTTCGCCGTCGAGCGTCATGCAAGCGGCTTGCCAGGCTTGCTCGGCCCACTGTCGATTGCGATGCTTCTCCCGGTGGGCGCCGACCTGGGACGTGACGCCGAACCAGGCGTTGTGCGTGGCGTCTTCGAACAGCGCGCAACCGGGGCTGAGAATGCAGAAGGCGATCAGCCACGCCGCGTGCGCGATCCTCATGGAATCCGCCCCAACCAGGATAACGGAAGCGCGGCGCGAGGCGCGCACGCGATCCCCAATTTGCCGAGATAGTTAGATTGAGGCGGGGTTGATAGCGGGGAG
>DAIOGM010000026.1:0-2680 GCA_036745215.1 Gemmataceae bacterium | reverse complement strand
TGTCAAGGTCGGTTTACCGGCGTGCATGTGCTTCGCTCTTCGCTCTTCGTCCTTTGCTTTGGCCAAGTAGCTGTTGCCAAATGTTAGCGCTAACACGCCCCGCCGTGTTAACCTCCTGATCCAGTCAGCGCAGCTTCGCAAATTGCTACACGGAAGAAAAAAAGTCGCATTTTGCAGGCAATATGCAAGAAATCACCGGGTCACGAGAACGGAACGCACTTATTCAGGTCGCGGCATGCCAATTGCGTTGTGCACGCATAAAGGAAAACACTAGAGCTGGACTCGCTGCCCTCCCCACCTGAAGCACGCCTGCTCGCCGTTTCTCCAAACGCGAATTACCAACGGCCCAACGCATGGATGCATTCCCTGCCACCGGAGAATCTCCATGTCGATCCCGCCGCAACGTCGAGACGCTTCGCCCATGGAAACGCGCTGGTCGCCGGAATCGCTCATTCGCATCGCCTGGCGTCGCAAGAGCCTGGTCGCGCTCGGCCTGATTGCCGGCATCGTCGCGAGTGCCGCGCTGGGCATGCAGTTGCCGCGTGTCTATCAATCGACCGCGCAGATCTCCGTCGTCAAGAAACGTCCCGACGCGGTCACCGGCATCGATACGCGGCCGTTTGGAGAAGAAAACGCCACGCCGCCGCAGGATTTTCTGAAAAGCCCGCTCATTATTGATCGCGCGTTGCAATCGCCGGCGCTCGCGGGCCGCACGATCGGCGGGCGCGACGACACCGACATTGCCGACGCGATCAAGCAAGGATTGACCGTCGCCACCGGTCGCGGTCCGACGGGCCAGACAAACGTTTACAAGTTGACGTTTCGCACCGGCAATGCGGACGACAGCCGAGCGGTGCTCGCCGCGGTCATCGACAGCTTCCGCGATTTCATGGACAAGAAGCATCAAACGGTCAGTGAAGATACGTTCGAATTGATCCTGCGTGAAAAACAAACGCTCGAGAAGGAAATCGCTCAGAAGGAATCCGCATATCGCTCATTCCGTGCGACGGCGCCGATCCTGGGCAAGAGCCGTGAAGGGCTCGATCTGCGGCAAGAACGGCTCAACAGCATTCAAACGAAGCGTTCGAACTTGCTCTTGCAACGCGTCGAGCTGGAAGGCCAGATCGCCGCGCTGGATCGCGCCAAGAAAGAAAGCCGCGGCGATGACGCGATTCTTGCGATGGTCGTCGAGTTCGCACGCAAGATGGACTCCGCCGATCCGGGACGCGAAAAATCCATCAACGCTCAAGATCAGCTCTATCCGCTTTTGCTCGAAGAACGCAAATTGCTTTCCCTGCACGCCGCGAAGCACCCCGAGGTTCTGGACGTTCGCAGCCGCATCGAGACCGCTCGCCGTTTGTTGATCCTGCCGCCGAGCGCCTGGCGCAAGGAGGGGGACGCGGCGGTGACTGTCAAGGACGCCATCGTCCTGCACGAGCAGTTGCTCAAGCAGAAGCTCGACCACATGCGCATTGCGGAAGACTTGCTCGCCGGCATCTTCCAGGCGGAACAAGAGGAAACGCGCCGATTGGCCGCGTACGAGATCGAAAATGACTCGCTGCAATCGGCGTTAAGTGTCAATCAAAAGCTGTACGAGGCGCTGGTGCGACGGTTGAACGACATCAGCCTGATTCGCAACGTCGGCGGACATCAGATCGAACTGCTCGAGGCGCCGAGCATTGGCAAGAAGGTCGCGCCGAGCATGGCGCTCGTGTTGCTCGTCGGCGCCTTTGCGGGACTGGTCCTCGGTCTTGGCCTGGCCTCGTGGTCGGACGCACACGATCTGCGTTTCCGCACCGCCGCCGACGTATCGCGTTCGCTCGGCTTGAACGTGCTCGCCCTGGTGCCGGCCGGGCGCGGCAATCACGGCGAGGCTTATTGGAAATTGCGAAACACGCTCTGCGTCAATGTGGAGAAGAACGGTCCCAAGGTGATTCAAATAACCGAACCCGCGGGCCACGAAGGCGCCAGCATCGCCGCCGCCCGATTGGTCGAATCGCTGGCGCAGACGGGCAAGAAAGTGCTGCTGATCGACGCCCGGTCCGGCCTGTGGAACCTCGCTGCTCTCGAAACGGCTGGTTCGGCGACTAACCTCGTGAAAGTTCACGCATCCCTCACCGATACGGACGCCAATCGGCTGCATGAGTTGCTCGCCGAAATGCGCGGCCAGTTCGATTTCATCCTCATCGATACGCCGGCCGTTCTCGCGTCGCCCCAGGCGAGCACGCTGGCGCCGACGATCGATGCGGCCGTCCTGTCCATTGATCTTGCCAAAACGACGCAATCCGATGCCGAGCGGGCGCTGCAACTGTTGGCGTCGGCCGGCACGAAAATCCTCGGCGTGGTGGTTCACGGCACGAACGCGTAACGCAAACAACTTGTTTGCGTTTTGCGAAACCCAACCGTGCCGGCCAGCCGCCCGCCGGCCGAGGCCCGGTCGCACACCGCCGCAGCGAGGCCCCGCCACCTCCGACGCCGACACGACCACAGCCGCGACCCCCACAAAGGCGACCCCCGCCAGGACGTCCAAGGTCAGGCCGAGCCGCCGGGCGATGAGATAACGCAAGCCAAAGCCCCCGGCGCTGACCGTTTCCCCGGCGTGGCCGGTGCCAGCGAAGCCGACGAGCGCCCAGCGCGGCGTCACGTCCCAGCGCAGCTCGACCTCGCCGAGCGCCACGTT
>DAIOGM010000025.1:19743-31464 GCA_036745215.1 Gemmataceae bacterium | reverse complement strand
CGAGCTTCAAGAACTGGCGATCGTGGCCGACTTTGGTGAACCACGAGATGCTGGAGTAATAAACGTGGGCTTTGTCGATGGATTTCACGTCGGAGACGCGAATCTTGCGATCGTCGCGGAAAGCGCCGTCGCCGCGCAGGGCGCGGAAGACTTGCTTCATGGCGGGGATCAAGGCGACGCCGGCGATCAATTCGCCGTTGTATTCGAGGCCGACGAGCGTGGCCCAGATCGGGATGCCGCGGACGAAGCTGCGCGTGCCGTCGATGGGATCGATGATCCAGCGAAAGCCGGACGAGCCGGGCGTGTCGCCGAACTCCTCGCCGAGGAAGCCGTCGCTGGGGAATTTACCTAGCAGCGTTTGCCGCAAAAGTTGTTCGGCGCCTTTGTCGGCCATCGTAACGGGGCTGTCGTCCGCTTTCCATTCGACGGCGATGCCTTGATCGAAATACTGAAGTGCAAACTGGCCCGCTTTTTGGGCGGCGTCGAGGGCGACTTCATAACGATTGCGCCAGTCGGCGTTCATCTCAAACTCCCGCCGCAAGCGGCTTTCACTTCTTCAATCGAAACTCCACCGTATTCGCCGTCACGTCCGGCGGCGCCTCGTACGGCAACGACTTCAAGAACTCGACCACGTCATCGACCTCGTTCGCCTTCAAATGGCTCGTCTTGCCGTGCTTGTCGCCCTTGTTGCACGTCGTCAGCACGTCGCGAAGCGTCGCGGCCGAGCCGTCATGCAGGTATGGCGTGGCGCGATAAACGCTCAACAGCGTCGGCGTGTCGTACTTCGTGCCCATGCGTTCGCTCTTGTCGAGGAGGCCGGCGCCAATGTCGTGCAAGTTGAAAGGCGCCTTTAAACTGCTGTCCGAATAATACGGCCCGCTATGGCAGGTCGCGCAGCCAACGTCCTTGCGGAAGAACACGTCCTTGCCGCGCTCCGCCGCGGGCGTCAACTTACTCGGCGCGGCAATGTGCGGCGACAGCGGGTACTCAAGTGAATTGCAATAGACGGCCATCGCGTCGAGGTCCTTCGATCGGCCGCCGGTTTTCTCTTCGAGTTCGATCTTGTGGAAACCGACTTTCTGCTTCATCTTGCCCTTGATCAGACCGACGCCTTGCATCAATTTGGAACGCAGCGTGTATTCGAAGTCTTGCACCTCGTCACGATCGGCCGACCAGTGCAACGGATGCGTGTGCGCCATGCCGACGAACGCCGTCGTCTTGCGCAAACCTTCCGGCTGCTGCCAGACGCGACCATCGTGCAGGCCGTCCGGATGGCACGAAGCGCACGCGATCCAGCGCCGGCCCGTGAGCGGCGGCTTCGCACTATTGAACAAGATTTTGCCACGCACCCATTCCGCGGTCTTCGGCGGCTCGCACGTCACGATTTTTTTGACCAGCGCCATGCTGGACGTGTAGACGCTGACGGTGAAATCCATTGCAGTGTAGATGTACACATTCTTGCTGTCGGCGCTGACGCGAATCGCCCGCGGGTTCTTACCGAGCTGCGCGGGGAAGCCGGCACTTTCGATTTCCTTGTAGTCGTCGTCGATCACGCGGCAATAGTTCATGTCATCGGTGCCGGCGTAGATGATGTAAAAGCGTTTGCCGTCCGGCGCGATGGCGGACTCCCACGGGTTCGTCGTCACGTAGACGCCGTTAAACGTGTCCATGCCCCAGCCGCGGCGGCGCGACGTTTCTTCGTCTTTCTTCGGCTTGAGATCGCAGACGCTCAAGACCGGAAAGATCGAGCCGGAGCCGTCGTTGACCTTGACCATCGAACGAATGTGCGACACGTACGCCTTGGGCCGCGTCGGATGCAGTTCGACGTGCCGAGCCAAATTGTCGGTCGTGTGCCCCTTCCAGGAATCGACGATCTTGCCCGCGTCCAGATCGATCGCGTTGAGGACGCCGGTGTAGAATTCGGTGACGTAAACGCGCTTGCCGTCCGGCGCGAGCGCGATGCCGCGCGGCATCGAGCCGGCCGGGATTTCACGCAGCACCTTGCCTTCCGTCAAATCGATCACGCTGACGACGCCAGGATATTCATGGCTCACATACGCCAGTTTGCCCTTGGCGTCGGCAACGATGCCGTACGGCTCCGCGGGCGTCTTGATTGTCTTCTCGATCTTGCCGGTGTTCGTGTCGATGATGACGACCGCCTGCTCGTGATACAGCGTGACCGCGGCGAGCGGCCCGTCGCCGATCCAGGTGACGCCTTCGGGTTTCTTGCCGACCTTGATCTCGCGCACCTTCTCTTGCTTCACGAGATCGACCAGCGTGACGGTGCCGCTGTCGTTGTTGGCGACGATCAACGACTTACCATTCGGATGCACATCCATGAGGCTATTGCTGGAGCCGGCGAAGCTGACGGAAGCGGCGATCAAGAGGGCGAGAAGAGCAAGACAGCGGCGCATGCGAGGTCCCCCGTAAGATGGAGCGGTGTCATGCGGTTCATTATGGGAGGGATGCGGGAGAAATGCAATCCTTGCGATGTCAATGCATGACGCGAAACTATCGCAATCTTTGGCAATATTCCGAACCCTCGGATAAAATAACAAGCTCAACGACGGGAGATCGAATATGACGCAAACTTTGACCGTCAACCTGCCTAGCGAGCTTTACATTCGCATCAAGATGCGAGCCGACGAGGCGCACCGCAGCGTCGAAGCCGAAGCTGCCGAACTCCTGGCGGCAACGGTTCCTGAAAAACCCAACCTTCAACTAGCCGTCGATGCGCTTGAGTTGCTTGACAACAAAGACCTTGCGCAAGCTGCAAGAAGCCGGCTTGCAACCGAACTTTCGGCCGAGTTGGAATCGCTGCATTTCAAACAACAGCGCGAAGGTTTGACGGAGGCCGAATCCGCTCGTTGCGCCGAATTGGTTCACGCTTACGAACGATCCATGCTGGTCCGGGCGCAGGCCGCTGCGTTGCTGAAAGAGCGCGGATTCATGCGGTGCGACGCCAACCACAACGCTGCGGGCCGGAATTTGGCCTAACGTCAAATCAACCTGATTTGTTCAGCTTGTCCGGTGCTTTAGGTGGTTCGGAAGGCGTTCGTACCAAACCCTTACCCGATCCACAATCTCGTTTACCGCGTCGATATTCAAAGGTTGAAAATGTCCATCGGTGTCGAAGTGAAGTTCCGCTGTATCCTTGTCAACAACGGGTTCTGCAATCCAAGAGTATTGCGCCTCGTTTGTTCTCACATTTACGACAAAGAGGCACGCAGGAAGTGAAAATGAGCCCGAGCCATTGGGGAATTGTTGTGACAACGTATCGTTCCACTGCGCCGTGTCCGAACTTAACGTGCCTTTTACGAGGACCACAAAAAGATTTGGAAACGAATGGACTCCCAGATCGATTTCTACCAGAAGGTCGACGCCATCGTCGTTTTTTTTCTCATTCCTAACGCGAACATCTTTTCGTGACGTAAGAAGCCAAGAAGCCAAAGCCTCACTTCGCTCCACAACAAACCAAGGGCTTTTCGTGTTTTGCATGATTACCTCTATTCGCGAAAATGCGACCCCTCCAATACCATGTTCCGAGTTGACCAATAATCACAGACTTCGTCTCGGAGCAGTTGTAGGTGATCGCAATTGATCGGAAACTTCGTGATCAAACTCGGAACAGGTCCGCGCGATTCGTTTACCGAAAGAAGAAAGCCGTTTCCTGATTCGCTATCGATTCCAGCGACATACGTGGGCGCCGGACAGGAAACCATGCGTACAACGTCCTCAACGGAAACCTGAATCTTGAGTCGAACAGGGTCTTTGGTATATCCCTGTGTCGTGGCTTTCACCTGCACGAAAAAGTAATAGGTTGGGTGATCTACCACTTCCACAAGGTAGTCGAAGGTCGGGAATTTGTCTCCGAGGAATCGAGGGCGGAAGAGGGGCGCATCGCGTCCGCATAACTCCGTCATCAACAGGCAAAACAGCCATTGGCCCCGTTCGCCGATGTCGTCACTGTTCACGCACCGTTCTCCCCCGGTTCAATGATTCGACCTAACATTCATGATATCGTAGATCGTTCGGGTTTAGCGCTCCCTCCACTCAATTGTTTGCAGTAACGCTTAAGTTGCCGCCGCCACCGCCGGCATCACATACGTCCCCTGCCCGTCCGCCTTCTTCTTGCCCTCGCGCTTGGCCACGCACGCATGAATGAAGCTCTGAAACAACGGATGCGCCTTCGTCGGCTTCGATTTGAACTCGGGATGGCACTGCACCGCCAGGAACCACGGATGATCCTGTAGTTCAACGACTTCAACCAGCTTGCCGTTGGCGCTGGTGCCGGTGACGAGCAAGCCATTCGCTTCGAACTGGCTGCGAAACTGATTGTTGAACTCGTAGCGATGGCGATGGCGCTCCTCGACTTCGTTCATCTTGTACGCCTGGGCTGCCAGGCTCGTCGGCATCAAGACGCACGCGTATTTGCCGAGTCGCATGGTGCCGCCCTTGTCGGTGACGGCGAATTGCTCGTCCAGCATCGCGACCACGGGGTACGGCGTGTTGCGGTCGAATTCCGTGCTGTTGGCGTCGGCGAGCTTGCAGACGTTGCGGGCGAACTCGATCACCGCGCATTGCAGGCCGAGGCAGATGCCGAAGAACGGCGTCTTGCGTTCGCGAGCATAGCGGATGGCGTCGATCTTGCCGGTGGAGCCGCGATAGTCGAAGCCGCCGGGCACGAGGACGCCGTCGAGGCCGCTCAGAACGCGCTCGGCGCCTTCGCGTTCGATCTCCTCGGCTTCGATCTTGCGTATCACAACGCGCGTGTTCTCCGCAATGCCGGCGTGATCGAGCGATTCGTAGATCGACTTGTACGCGTCATTGTGCTTGATGTACTTGCCGACGACGCCAACCGTCACCTCGTGGGCCGGATTCTTCATTTGCACAAGCATCTGCCGCCATTTGCTGATGTCGAGCGGCTTCGCCTTGAGCTGAAGCTTGTCCACGATGAGTTGATCGAGGCCATGATCGACGAGACTGACCGGCACCTCGTAGATGCTAAATTCCTTGTCGCGTTCCTCAATCACGGCGCGCGACTCGACGTTGCAGAAAAGTGCGATCTTGGCGATGTCGTCTTTCGAAATCTCTCGCTCGGTTCGGCAAATCAGAATATCCGGCTGGATACCGATTTGACGCAGACGTTCGACGGAGTGCTGCGTCGGCTTCGTCTTCATTTCGCCGGCGGCCTTCAGGTAGGGGATGAGCGTGAGATGAATGTAAAGCACGTTCGCCTTGCCGATGTCGAGCGCGAGCTGGCGAATCGCTTCAAGGAATGGCAAGCCTTCGATATCGCCGACGGTGCCGCCGAGTTCGGTGATGACGACATCGACGTCGTCGGCGACGAGCTTGTTGACGGCCCCTTTGATCTCATCGGTGACGTGCGGAATGACCTGGACCGTTTTGCCGAGGTAATCCCCTTTACGTTCCTTTTGGATGACTGATTGATAGATCTTGCCGGTCGTGAAATTGCACTCGCGCGTGAGGGGGGCGTTGGTGAAGCGTTCGTAGTGGCCGAGGTCGAGATCGCATTCGGCGCCGTCGTCGAGGACGTAGACTTCGCCATGCTGATAAGGGCTCATGGTGCCGGGGTCTACATTGATATACGGGTCGAATTTTTGCAGGCGAACACGCAGGCCGCGCTGTTCGAGGAGCATGCCGATCGACGCCGAAGTGAGCCCTTTGCCGAGGGAACTGACGACGCCGCCGGTGACGAAAATATGTTTGGCCACGATGAAATCCTCCATGTGTTGCGCCGTTTACGTTTAGCGCTCGCTTGGCCAAGCGAGCGCTAAACGTAAACACAGGATACTTCATCGTATTTTATGGTCACGCGGCGACTTGGCGAATCATTTCGACAAAGCGCTGATAGTCCGCGGGAGTATCAACGCCGCGATGCGCGTGCGGCACGACGCCGACCTGGATTGCGAATCCCAGCGCCAGCACCCGCAGCTGTTCGAGCTTTTCCGTGCATTCAATCGGCTCCGCCGGCAAGCTCGCGAGCTTGAGCAGAAAATCGCGCCGATATGCGTAAAGCCCCAGATGCTGAAGGAAATGCCCCGTCGAGAAATCGGGGGCGCCGTCGCGCACAAACGGAATCGGGCTGCGACTGAAGTAAAGCGCCCTGCCCTGTTTGTCGCAAACGACTTTGACGCAATTGGGATCGCGCCATTGTTCGAGTGATTGGATGGGAACCGCCAGCGTCGCCATCATCGAATCGCGATCGTCGGCAAGCAACCGTGCAACCATGTCCAACGTCGCCGGCTCGATGAGCGGTTCGTCGCCTTGCAGATTGACAATGATGTCCGCGTCGAGTTTTGCCGCAACTTCGGCAACGCGATCCGTGCCCGAAACATGATCATCGCGCGTCATGACGACGTTGCCGCCGAAACACTTGACGGCGTCGAAGATGCGAGCGTCATCGGTGGCGACTACCGCAATGTCGGCGTTCGATTCGCAGGCTCGCTCGTAGACATGCTGGATCAGGTATTTGCCCGTCTCGCGCAAGAGCGGCTTCGCGGGCAGCCGGCTCGATGCATAACGGGCGGGGATGACGATGGCGGTTTTCATGGCGGACCTCCGTGTCGGTTTGACGCAGCATTACAATCGTTTTGGCGATTCTAAACAAGGGGGATTGGTGGTATACTGACCGCACATATTGATGTCCGGAGTTGATTTGACATGAAGAGCCCTTTCCCTGGCATGGATCCTTACCTTGAAAAACACTGGGGTGATGTGCGTTCGGCCCTTGTCATCTACGCGCGCGATCAATTGCAGGCCGGACTGCCGCGCGACCTGTTCGCTCGCGCTGAAGAGCGTGTTTACGTCGAAAAAGAGGGAATCCGCGAACGAGGAATTCTACCAGATGTGCACGTCGTCGAGACGGGCCGCGGCGGCGCATCGGGCGTCATAGCCGAGGGCGATGTCGCCGTTGCCGAACCCTTTGTGCTTCGAATCGATAACGAGCCCATCACCGAGACTTTTATCGAAATCCGCGAAGTCGGCTCGGGCAATCGCGTCGTCACCGTTGTTGAATTCTTGAGCCCAACCAACAAATTAGCGGGCGAAGGGCGACGACTGTATCGCAAGAAGCAAAACGAGTTGTTATCAGCCAAGGTCAGCCTCGTGGAAATCGATCTTGTCCGTGCGGGCAGGAGCGTATTCAGTATTGCGCCGCACGAAATACCTGTCCATATTCGCGCTCCCTATCATGTAGTTGTTCGCCGCGGATGGGACTGGACGAAAGCGGAAATCTATCCATTATCCCTGCGTGCCGCCTTATCGGCATTCCGCATTCCATTGCGGGAATCCGATTCCGATGGCGTCTTGAATCTTCAGGCACTGATCGAGCAATGCTATTTGAACGGTCGTTATGATGCCATCGACTACCAAGAGGATTGCGACCCGCCGCTCGAAGGCCACGATGCCGAATGGGCCGACGAATTGTTGCGCACGGCGGGGAAACGCAAATGAGTTTCCCGCACCTCGACTACCTCATCATCGCCTGCCATCCCGATGACGCGGAGATCGGCTGCGGCGGCGCCATCCTTTCCTTGAAGGCGAACGGCGCCAAGGTCGGCGTGCTCGATCTCACCAATGGCGAGCCGACACCGCACGGGTCGCCCGAAATCCGCCAGCGTGAATGCGACGCCGCCACCGCGATCCTCGGCCTCGACTGGCGCGGCAATCTCGGACTGCCCAACCGCTCGCTCGTCGCAAATCTCGATTCGCGTAAATTGGTCGCCACCGCGATTCGCCAGCTTCGGCCGCGCGTGCTAATCACCCATTATTGGGAGGACGCGCATCCCGATCACGTCGCCGCCAGCGCTCTCGTCGATGCGGCGCGATTCTGGGCGAAGCTCTCGAAGACCGACATGCCGGGCACGCCGCACTATCCGGAAAAGATTCTCTATTTTCCAAGCATGCACTTACCGCAGCATATCAAGCCTGCGTTCGTGCTCGACATCACGCCGTTTCACGACAAGAAGCTCGAAGCACTGCGCTGTTATCATTCGCAATTCATCGCTGGACGTTCGTCCACGCCGCCGACGTTGTTCGACGACATCACTGCGCGAGCCCGTTATTTCGGTTGGCTGATCGGCGCGGCGTATGGCGAACCTTACCTGAGCCGCGAGGAAGTCGGGCTTGGCAACTTGCAGCACCTTAAATGAAACTCACGCGAGCCGCTCGAAAGCTGGGCAAACTTCTCCGGCTGAATCGAACCTGTCGAAACTTCGCACCGCAACTTTCAATCCCCATCAAGAAGTTGTGTGATGCCCGCAGTCGATAAGCACAAAGGAAAACCGCTGTTGCGCCGCTTGCGGTTTCGCGCTCGCATCGCCCAACGGACGAGAAGAGGTGACATTTGGCAAACGAACTCAACATCCTGGCCCTGGTAAAAGGCCCGGAGCATTACATCTTCATTTACGACGACGAAGGCCGGCCAGACCTGATCGACAATTTTCGCGACCTGGCGGCGGACCCCGAAGTCAATCTCTCGTGGTTCGACGCGATGGTGCTGACGACCAAGGCGCGCGAGCAGGAATCGATGGAGGCGACGCCGATCGAGCCGATGGAAAAAACCAGCCGCATCTAGGCCGCTTGCGGCATTGCGTTCGCACGGCGCCGCGCGAACGCGAAGCCGCAAGCGGCAAGACGAATGGAAACATGGAAGAAGCCCTCGCCGAATTTCTGCGTTCGCTGGCGCTCGAGAAAAACGCGTCGGACCACACCGTGAAGTCGTATCGCGAAGATTTGACGCAGGCGATCGAGTTTTTCCGAACGAAATACGAAGGCCAAAAGCTGACGCCGGCCCAGATCACGAGCCGGCACTTGCGAGCGTTCATGGTTTGGCTGAGTGAACAGGAATACGCGAAGACGACCATCGCTCGCCGCATCGCCGCCGTGCGAACGTGGTTCAAGTTCCTGTGCCGACAGGGAACGCTCAACACAAACCCGGCCGACGGCTTGCGAGCGCCGCGTCAGGACAAGAAGCTGCCGCACTTCTTGTCGATCGACGCCTTGAAGAAATTGTTAGATGCGCCATCAACCGAAGCAACCGGCCTGCGCGATCGAGCGATCCTGGAGATCCTGTACTCGGCCGGCCTGCGCGTCAGTGAATTGACGGGCCTGAACCTCGCTGATATTGACCAGGACGCGGGCGTCGCCACGATTCGCGGCAAAGGCAAGAAGGAACGCCTCGCGTTTTTCGGGCAGGCGTCGCTCAAGGCGCTCAAGATTTGGCTAACCGCACGCCAGGAATTGCTCGCCGACAAGATCGCCCGCAACACCGAAGCCGTGTTCCTGAACAAGCACGGCACCCGCTTGACGAGCCGCAGCGTCGGCCGACTGGTGGAAAAATATCTCGCCCAGGCCGGCCTCGACCCGCGCACGAGTCCGCACACGCTGCGGCACAGCTTCGCGACGCACCTGCTCGACCGCGGCGCCGATATTCGCAGCGTCCAGGAGCTTTTGGGACACAGCAGTTTGGCGACGACGCAGATTTACACGCACGTGACGACCCAGCGCCTGAAGGAACGCTATGACCAGGCGCATCCCCGCGCCAGACGCAAGAATGAAACCACAGATGAACACAGATAAACACGGATCAAGACAAGGGGAATCGGACGGTGATTTCAATATGAGTTCGCCCCAAACGATGTCCCTTGACTGTTCCACCTTGCATTTTCCCATCTGTGCTTATCCGTGTTCATCGGTGGTTATTTTGAATTGAGGATTCCTCCATGCTTCATCTGCTGAACTCCTTGAAGCCGGCGCTCGCGTGGTTTCTGTTGCTGTCGGCCGTGTCCGGCTTGCATGCGCAGGAAGGGCCCGCGGTGAAATGGCGCACGGATTACAACGCGGCTCGAAAGGAATCGGAAGTTCGAGGCGTCCCCGTCTTCATCGAATTTGTTCGCCCCGCCTGCTTCCCGTGCGAGCGCATGGAGCAAACCACGTTTCGCGACGCCCGCATCGTCGCCGCGCTCAATGACAAGTTCATTCCGCTGCGCATCAACGGCCTGGAAGAAGCGGGTTTGGCGTCGCGTTTGCAAATCAGCCTGTACCCGACCATGGTGTTAGCGGGCGCCGACGGGCGCATCAATCAAACGCTGGTCGGCTATCAGGACGCGGACGCTTTGAATGAGACCTTGCAACGTTTGCTTGCAACCCTGACGCCGACCGAGTCGATGTTGCGTGATTATCAGAATGCGATGAAGTGGGAATCGACCGGCGACTACCCGCGTGCGCTCACGGCGCTGCGTTCCATTCTGGACGACGGCAAAGGCGCTGCGCTACAAAAGAACGCGCAGGACCTTCTCGCCAAGATCGAGAAAATCGCCGTCGATCGCCTCGCCATTGCCAAGAACCTGCACGACAAGGGCCAATCCACGGAGGCGCTCGACACGCTGACCGACCTGATGCGCGTCTTCCCCGGCACCCCCGCGACCAAGGAAGCCGCCGATCAACTCACCCGCATTGCGCGCGCCAACGAAGGCGCCAAGGTCGCTCATCGCACCAAGCGCGTGCGCGAACTCTTGACGCAGGCCCAGGATTTCTACAAATCGAAGGACTACATCCCGTGCCTGGATCGCTGCGAAATCATTCTGGCCCAATATGGCGACTTGCCCGAAGGACAGCAAGCGTTCGCGCTCGCGTCCGAAATCAAGAACAACCCCGAATGGCTGCAAGGCGCCGCCGACGTGATGACCGATCGCCTGGGCGGCGTTTACCTGGCGCTCGCGGACAGCTATCTGAAGCGTGGCGACACGCAGAAGTCGCAATTCTACTTACAACGCGTCATTCAAGCATTCCCTGGTTCGCGCATGGCCGAATCCGCCCAACTTCGCCTGACGCAGATGCGCCCGCCGATGCCGGCGAATAAGGGGCTGGACAGTGCGCGACCGTAGCGCGGCCCGGCGTGACAGCCGCACTATGGACTGGCCGCGATTGCCGTGATCGCCGCTTCGTGCAAGCGGCCGTTACTTGCCAACAAACCATTCTTTTGCCACGCGCCTGGCAATCCGTAATCAAGCGCATGGCCTCGGGTGCCCGTGACGCGGCCACCTGCCTCACTGACGAGAATATGCCCCGCGCAGATGTCCCAATCGTGGAACGCTTCGTAAGTATTCAGATAAACATCCGCCTCGCCGCGTGCCACCAGCGCGAGCTTGATGCCGGCGGAATACGACTCAACGATCTTCGCTGGTCCGATCGCCGCGACCATGCGTGAGCGGCGGCCGGGTTCGCGCGAACGACTTTGCGTCAACGTGCACTTTGACAATCCATCGATCGCCGTTACCTGGCAGCGGCTTGGCGTCTTATCGTCGCCGTCGATACGCCAGCATCCCTGGCCGCGCATCGCATAGGTCAATCGCCCTACCGCCGGTTGCGCCACGACGCCGACGCCGATGGCGCCCTTTTCAACGAACGCGATCATCACGGAGAACTCGCCGTTCTTGCGAGCGAAGCCGCGCGTGCCGTCGATGGGATCGACGATCCACATGCGGTCGCCAATCGTCGGATGGCCTTGCAAGGTTGCGGTCGCTTCTTCGGCGCACAATGCGTCGCCGGCGAAGGATTCGCGAATCGCCTGCAAAATGATCTCTTGAGAATTCCGATCGGCATCGGTGCTGATGTTGGCCGGCGCGTCGGGGATGACTTGAAAGCGAGCGTATTCTTCAAGCAGATAGGCACTGGCCCGGCGGGCGGCATCAAGGG
>DAIOGM010000025.1:3161-19733 GCA_036745215.1 Gemmataceae bacterium | reverse complement strand
TGTGCATTTCCATTGCGAGCCACGGGGTTTATCCCCGTGGGATGGAGCCCGTTCCACGGGGATAAACCCCGTGGCTCGCTGACTTCACGCATCCGGGGCGGCCTGCGAGACCGCCTCTTCCCGCGCCGCGGCTGCCGGCGCGAACATGCCCGCGAATTCATTGAATTCCATGTATTGCAGGTGCCGGTACAGCTCGCTCGAATTCAACAAGTCGCGATGCTCTCCCGACGCTTCCAGCTTGCCTTCGTACAAGAGGAATACCTGATCGCAACTGCGAATCGTCGTCAAGCGATGCGGCAAAAAGATCACCGTCCGGCCAGGCAGCGTGCGCTGGAACGTGTCGTCGATCATCGCCTTGGTGTCTTCGTCGAGCGGCGCCAGCGGCTCCTCGATCACGAGAATCGCAGGATCGCGCAGGATCGCTCGCGCCAGCGCGATGCGGAACATCTCGCCCATCTTTAGCGGCGTGCCCTGATCGCCGATCACCGTCTCGTATCCTTGCGGCAATTTCGAGATGAACTGATGCGCGTGCGACAGCTTGGCGGCATCGACGATGCGCTGCAAATTGAACGATGGATCGCCGCAGCCGATGTTGTTGGCAACGGTATCGTTGAACACGAGATTGTGCTGCAAGACCATGGCGATCTGGGCACGCAAGGAATCGAGCGTCACCCAGCGGAGGTTCTTGCCGTCCACGCGCACCTCGCCGCCGGAGGGATCGAGGAAACGCGGCAACAGATACACGAGGGCGTGCTTTTCCATTTCATCGGGGCCGACAATTGCGACCTTGGTGCCCGATTGAATCGTGAACGAGACATTCGTCAGCAGCTTGCGGCCGGTGCCGGGCTCGCGCAGGGAAACCTTGTCGAACTGAATCGCCTTGGTCAACAGCGACATGAACTCCGCTTCGATCGCCTGGCCGACGCCGCCTTGACGATCGAGGAAATCGAAGAGCACCTTCGCGGACTGCCGGCTGCGGCGCACGATGCGGCGGGCGTCGAGGAACGAGCGGACAGGCCAGTACAGGCTGATGATGGCAGCCGCGAGCGTCAACGAACTGGTGACGCCGAGTTCGCCCGCCATGACGACATAGCCGGCGACGAGGAGCAGAATCAACGTCGCCATGAGGCCCAGGAACGCGAACACGGAACGATAGATCGCCTCGCCGCGATACCGCTTGAGCTGGGCGCGGGCGTACCCGGCGAGCTGGCGTTCGACGCGTGTCTGGTTGAACGCCTCCATCAAATAAACCTTGACGAGGCGCATCAACATCAGGCTTTCTTGCATGAGCACGAGCTGGTCGGCCGAGTGCATCTCCGCGCGTCGGCCTTGAGCGCGAAAGTACGCCGCGATTTGGCCGCCGATCAGCCACACGAGAATGGCGATCACGAAGAAGGCGACGGCGAGCCAGAAATTGATGACGAAGGTGAACGCCAACAGCAAGCCGAACTTGACCGGCTCACGGAAGTAAACGGTGAGCCAATGGTAGAGGCCGTCGTGGACCGATTCGAGATGCCGCGTGGAGACGCTGACCGCTTCGCTTGGGCCGAGGGCGCGAAAGGCGAGCGTGCCGAGGCGATTGGTGTGATGATAGATCGCGCGCCGCAGTCGCGTGACCGCCTCCAGGACGGCGACGGCGCCGAGGTAGCGCGACAGGATGGCCGTCGCTAACCGCAGAATCGCCAGGCCGAGGGCGGCGACGAACAGGCCGTACAGATAAAGCACGTTTCCATATCGCCACATCCAGTCGTTCCACGCCGCCAGGAGCGCCAGGAACCAGGAATTGAGGCTGTTCCGGCTGCGCACGACCAGACTCAAGATGCCGCAATTGCCCAGGGCGTCGTACACCGTCGCCTCCGCGCCGACGCTCTGGATCGACGCTTTGAGATCGTCGCGCACCTTGTCCGCCGCGGCCGGCCCGACGCGTCGTTCCATGGTGAGCGTCATGCTCGCCCACCACAGGATGGCGCATTCGCGCTGCGTCCAATTCTCGATCGGCTCGCCATGGTCCCACGCCTTGACTTCGCTCGCAGCGAAGCCGAGCGCCTTCAGTTCTTCCTTGATCGGCAGCCGTTTGTCCGGCTCGTCCACGAAGGCGATGCTGTTCAAGAATTGTTGTTGATCGTGATAGGTGAGCTGATGAAAGCTCGGAATCTCGCCGCGTGCAACCATCAGGTCGATGAAGAAGCCCAGAAGGACCATCAGCCCGACGTAAAGAATCGCGGTCGAGACGGAGAAAACAATGGACAGCCACTTCCCGACCGGATGATAGTCCAGAAAGCCCTGGCAGCGAGCGAAGGCAGGATTGGCCATACGCAGTTTCCTGGGGACATCCAAGTCGCCGATTGCGCAATGCGGACGCAAAGAGGGTCGGTCGCCAACGTTTATTGTAACAGAAGCGGCGTTTTTTTGGAAAAGGGGTTTTCGAGCAAATCGAGGCGGAATGGGTGTTTTTTTACCGCGATTTGCCGTGGTAGCAGTTAGGCAAACTGTAATGGCGAGCCGAGCCCCGTGAGGGGCCGGTTGAGTCGAACGATACTCAACCGGCCCCTCACGGGGCTCGGCTCGCCAATTTTACGCCACGTCGCGATCTTCAAACAGAATCAGGCCGGTTAGCATGGCGATCGCCGTATAAATGAGCGCATAGATCGCCACGTTGATCGTGTACACCGTATATTGCACCGTGTCGAGCGGCGCCTCGCGAATGATCGCGGTCGAGACGTCGAACATCGCCAAGCCGGGCAGCAGCAACTCGAATAGCTGTGCCACAAATCGAACCAGCCCGCTGATCGGCCGACTCACTTCGGTCACAATCGGCGCCAGGTGGCCGAGCAGATAGATCACCAGGCACGCGGCCAGGTTGACGACCATCGGCACTCGTGTCGCCAAGGCAACGCTGATCGCGACCATGGTCATGACCTGACCAAAGCCGATCATCAATCCCGGCAACGCTTCGCCGCAATCGCTGACCCACATGCCGACGCCCTTGAGTAGATCGCCGGAGATCGTTTGGCCATACGTCTTGCTGATCAAATCGAGCAACCACGTCGGATCGGGCGGCAACGTCGTCAGCCCCGGCTGGTGATCGTAGTGCGTCTTCGCCAAGATCACCCAAACCAGCGAGAAGCTCATGAACATCGTCATGAACGCGGCCGCGAGCGTGATGCCGATGAATTTCCCCAAGAGGAAATCGCGCCGCAGCACGGGCTTGGACAAGAGCGTGACGGCGGTGCGTCCTTCGATTTCTTCGCTGACGGAGATGCTCGAATTGATGACGCCGAAGATGGCCGGGAAGATCATGGTCAGGGCATAGGTAATTTCCTTGACCATCTTGGTGTCTTCGCCGAACGTGAAATACGGGATGACAATCGAGATAACCATGGCCGCGCTGCCGAGGATGGTCAACAGCCAAAACATCGGCTGCCGCACGCCTTCTTGAAATGCGGCGAGCGCGACGCCGCCGGCCTTGGACCAAAACGTCAGCATCAAGTAGAACACGACGATGAAGAAGTCGATGCCGAGCTGCAAGAAAAGCACCGAAGCGTAGAATCGCCCCCACAAGCCGACGACGCCGGGATCGCTGCTCGCCTGTAGTATCGACGCGAACACGATGCCGCCGAGCGTGATGGCGCCGACGACTTTGAGCAAAAACCACTGCTGCTCGCGGGCCGGCTGCCTTGACAGCGCGATCATCCACGGCAACGCCGCCAAACCTTGCAAGAGGAACAACAGCACGCAAAACGGCACGAGTTGCAAAAACGCGGGAGACATATCACATCCGAATCTCGAAGCTCGAAAATGCCTGGTCGGGTTCGTCCACTATCTTATGGCCGACAATATACTCGGCCATGCGCGCCGCCAAGGCGCCGAGGAATCGCTCGACCTCGTCCGATTCGCCGGCGACGACGAGTTCGACCTGCCCATCGGGGAGATTTCGCACGTAGCCGCCAACTTGAAATTGCCTGGCGACGCGTTGCGCCGTCATGCGAAAGCCGACGCCTTGCACCTGGCCCCAGTAGTGGACGCGTTTGCATGTTCGCATGACGAAAACTCTACGAGAATGAATACGCTAACCTAAACGAGTTGGTTCGGCGTTGGCCAATGTACTCATCACGCTCCGCGTGATGGCGTTCGGCTGAATCACAGACGGATTTGGTCGTTTGTTGATGTTGCCCAACATCATCACGCGGAGCGTGATGAGTACATTGGCAAAATCACGTCCCCGCGTTGTAACTCGGCGGCGTCCCCCACCTGAGCTTGTCGCGCAGCGTCTGATAATACGTGTGCCCCGGCACCTTCACCAGTTGAAACGCGACCGGCGCCTTGCGGATGACGATGCGATGCGCCGGCGTGATCGTCGCCGCCGCCTGACCGTCCACGACGACCACCGCCTGGGCCGCCCCCGCGCCGAGCCGAATCGCGAACGTCCGCTCCGCCGATTCGACGATCGGTCGATACGTCAGCGTGTGCGGACAGATCGGCGTGATGACGAATGCCGACAGCTCCTGCCCAAGGATCGGCCCGCCGGCGGAGAGGTTGTGCCCCGTCGAGCCGATCGGCGAGCTGACGATCAATCCATCCGCGCCGATGCGCGACACCGCGGCGCCGTCTACCTCCAACTCCAGCTCCAGCATGCGTACCGGCGGCATCGCGTGAACGACAACTTCGTTGAGCCCGAGGATCGTCTGCCCTGCTGCCTTATCAGGCGTTTCGATCACGCATTCAAACATCAAATGTTGCGTGACACGATAGTTCTTCTGCACCACTTGATTGAAGCAATCGAGGAATTCGTGCGAATGAATATCCGCAAGAAACCCTAGTCGGCCGAGATTGACGCCGAGCACCGGCGTCTGGCGATAGCCCATCTGCCGCGCCGCTCGCAGGATCGCGCCGTCGCCGCCGAAGACGAGCGCGAGGTCGGCATTCGCAAACGCAGACAGGATCTGCTCCTGACGCAAATCGACGAGCAGCACCTCCACCTTTTCGCGCAAGCTCGGCAGCCAGCGTTCGACCTCCGCCGTCACGCCGGTGCGCTCCGCATTGCCGAGTACGAGTACTTTCACGGTCATACCTCTTGAGCAATCGGCGTAAGACTTGCCGGTCGGAACGATCATGCCGTCGCGCTGGAACGCCGTCGAATTCCGCCCCGGCTAATCTTATTATTTCGATGTTGCCGCTTCCCGCGTTGGACGATTTTTTTGGTACTCTCCAACACCACGAGCGTACTTTGCAAGGAGGCGAACGCGATGGGTACCTTTCGGAGATTGCGGCACATATTGGCTTTGGGCGTCACGCTGGCATTATTGCCGACCACCGTCACGCACGCACAAGACCCGCCCAAGGCCGCGCTGCTGCCGCCGGCCGAAGTCGTGGATGACGTCAACACGAAGCCCGCCGCCGAGCAACCCCGATCCGCGTGGCTCGACACTCCCATCCTCCACTTCAGCCCGCGCCTCGGCAACTTCGCGATCCTGCCGAAAGGTCCCGGCTATTATTCCGGCCTCGATTGGCTGCGCGGCAACGAACTCGAAGCGCCGCCCAAATCGCCGTTTCCGGCGTTCGCTCTGATGCATCCGCCGTTTTTCGACAATGATTACCGCTTCGTCGATGATCCCAAATACAATCCCGATTTTCTCGAACGCATGCATCGCATCCATTGCGGCCACAACTGGCTGTTCGCCACCGGCGGCCAGGCCTGGTGGCGGCACATGCACGAGTTCAACAGCCGGCTCTCCGGCAACACCAACGACTACGATCTCCTCCGCGCTCGCCTCTACGGCGACGTCTGGTATCGGGACCAATTTCGCATCTACGCGGAGTTCATCACCGCGGGGTCGGTCAGTCAAGACTTGCCGCCTGCAAAGATTGACGAAAACCGCGCCGACATGCTCAACCTGTTCGTCGATGTCAAACTTGGCGAGATTGATAGTCGCCCGATTTACCTCCGCGTCGGCCGCCAGGAATTGAACAAGGGCTCGACGCGGCTAATCTCTTCACTCGACTGGGCCAACACGCGCCGCACCTTCGAAGGCGTGCGCGGCTTCTATCTCGGCGAGAAGTTGGACATCGATCTCTTCTGGGTCCAGCCGGTCCTGGTTGATCCGATACGCTACGACTACGCCGATCACAACCAGAACTGGGGCGGCGCGTACGCGACGTACAAGCCGCAAAAGGGGCAGATGATGGATCTCTATTATCTGTACCTCGACAATCACAACAACACGACGACCCGCGGCCTCGTTACCGCGCCGACGCTGACGCACACCCTCGGCACGCGTTACGTCGGCGACAAGCACGGCTTCCTGTGGGACTTTGAAGCCGCCATGCAGCTCGGCCAGCGCGGCCCGGCGCCGATCACCGCCGGCATGGCGAGCGCCGGCGTCGGCTACCACGCGGCGAATCTGCCGATGAACCCCACGGTCTGGGCCTGCTACGACTGGGCCTCCGGCGATCAAACGCCCAACGCCGGCGCGTACAACACGTTCAATCAACAGTTCCCGTTCGGCCATTACTATTTCGGTTTCCTCGATCTCGTCGGCCGACAGAACATTAGCGACTGGAGCATGCATCTATACCTGTATCCGACGAAGTGGATCACGTTCAACGGGCAGTATCACTTCTTCTCACTCGATGCGTCGCGCGACGCGCTGTACAACGCGGCCGGCGTGCCGATTCGCACCAGTTTGAACGGCAGCGCCGGCGGCGTCGTCGGGCAGGAGTTGGATGTCTATTTGAACTTCCACCTCAGCAAACGCACCGATTTGCTGGTCGGCTATTCCAAGCTGAACGCCGGCGAATTCATCAGCAACACCGGGCCGGGCCGATCGCCGGAGCTGTTTTACTTGATGTACAACGTGCGCTGGTAAGGAGATGGCTGACAATACGGAAATCAAGAGGCGTTCATGCGCGGTTCGGAGCACCAAAGGTGCGAAAATGTTAAAGCCCAGGGCAACGCCCTGGGATTGGCGATTTTGCAATCGTCAAAGCCCCGAAGGGGCGCAATCGCACCAAGCGGCGTTCATCGCGCCCCTTCGGGGCTTTGATTGACTTCACGCCGCCTCCCAGGGCGTTGCCCTGGGCTTTAACATTGCGCACCTTCGGTGCTCACACGACATCATGCCGTCTCCCAAGGCGACCGCCTTCGCACGAAGGGCGCAGCGTCATGACAAATGGTGGACAATGCATTCGGTGGTTCATGCCGATTGCCGTTGCATTATTCGTGACGCCGCTTGGTTGGGCACAAGACGCGCCCGCTGCACTCCTGCCTCCCGTCGAATCCGCGCCCACACCCCCGCGCTCCGCCTGGCTCGATCACCCCATCCCACGCCCGACGCCGCGCACCGGCTTCTTTTCCACCGCGCCCGAAGGCCCCGGCTACTACTCTCTCTTCGACGTCGTTCACGGCAACTACCGCGACAAGAAACCCAAGTCGGCGTACCCGCCCATCGCCCTCTGGTCCACGCCGCTCTTCGAGGCCGACTTTCGTTACGTTGACGATCCGAAATACAACCCCGATTTCCTCGAACGCCTGCATCGCATTCACATCGGCAACAACTGGCTCGTCGGCACGGGCGGACAATTCGACTGGCGGCACGTTCACGAATCCTCCGCCCGGCTCACCGGCAAAACCAACGACTTCGACCTCGTTCGCGGCCGCATCTTCGGCGACATCTGGTACCGCGACACGTTTCGCATCTACGCCGAGGTCATCTCCGCGAACATCATGAGCAACGATTTGCCGCCGCTGCGCAACGAGGACGATCGCGCGGACATGCAGAATCTGTTCTTTCAATTGAAGCTCGCGGAAATCGCCGACAAGCCGGTCTACGTTCGCGCCGGCCGGCAAGAAATGCTCTTCGGCTCGCAACGTCTGATCGCGCCACCCGACTGGTCCAACTCGCGGCGCACCTTTCAGGGCGTGCGCTTCATGCGGCAAGGCGAGAAGTTCGACGCCGACGTCTTCTGGGTGCAGCCGATCATTCAAGAGCCGACGCGATTCAATTCCGTGGACCACCATCAAAATCTGTACGGCACGTGGTTCACGTATCGGCCCGACAAGAACCGGACAATCGACCTGTACTATCTTTATCTCGACAATTCCAATCGATTGGAGACGCTCAACCTGGTGCTCGCGCCGGTCAGCGTCCACACGCTCGGCTCACGCTATGTCGGCGACAAGAACGGCTTCCTGTGGGACGTCGAAGGCATGTTGCAGCTCGGCACGCAAGGCAGCCACGATCTTCGCGCCGGCGCCGTCAGCGCGGGCCTCGGCCGGCAGCTCGCGAAGTTGCCGATGTATCCCACGGCCTGGCTCTACTACGACTGGGCATCCGGCGATCACACGCCGAACTCCGGCGACTTCAACACGTTCAATCAGCTCTTTCCGCAGGGCCATTCGTACCTCGGCTGGCTCGACCAGGTCGGCCGCCGCAACATCCGCGACTGGAACGCCCATCTGTTCCTCTATCCGACGAAGTGGATCACGGTCCACGCCCAGTATCACTTCTTCAGCCTCGACAGCGCCCGCGATGCGCTTTACAACGCCCAAGGCAACCCCAATCGCATCAGTCCCAACGGCTCCGCCGGCGGCGTCGTCGGCCAGGAACTGGATGTGATCTTCTACTTCCACGTCGGCAAGCGTTCCGACATCCTCACCGGCTACTCGAAGATGAACGCCGGCGAGTTCATCAGCAACACCGGCACCGGCACGTCGCCGGAGATGTGGTATCTGATGTACAACGTGCGCTGGTAGTCGATTGGCGAGCCACGGGGTTTATCCCCGTGGATGGGACGTCCCATACCGCGGGGATAAACCCCGCGGCTCGCAGCGCAAAAAAACAGGCGGGGCCGCGATCAACATCGCGCGGCCCCGCCTGAAGTTGTTTGCTTGTATGATTCACATACCCGTCTTCTCGCGGGCTTTGCGAGCGGCCTTCTCTTTCCGCAGACGTGCACGGCGGCGCAACTCGGACGGCTTCTCGTAGTGCTGATGGGCACGCAATTCCTTTTGCATCCCGCTGCGTTCGATCAATTTCTTGAACCGGCGCAAGGCCAAACCGATTGGTTCTTTGTCATGAACACGCATCCGCAAGCTCATTCGTCCTCCTTTCAAGGAACGAGGTCAAACGGTAGACACCATCTCCGCCGCGGCCAAAAAGCCGCAAACGGTTAGTATATGCCGACCGTCGCAAAAAGGATAGTGCGATATGAAAACATGCCGCTCGCGGCGTAGCTGGTCAACCGCGCCGCGAGCGGTGAGAGTTGCACTCAATATTACCTACGAATCGCTGCCGCATTCGTACCCGTCGGCGGGCTATTCGCAAACGTGACGGACGCTTCCTGCCCCGGTCGAACCAGGATGCGCCGCTCTTCGCGAATCGTTTGGCCCTGGCGTTCGATCTCGATGCGGAAATCGTAGAAATACGTTTGCCCTTGCGCCAGATCTGGCGTGCGGAACGTGTGCGTGCCCGGCGCGACATTGAGAGGCCGGCCGTCCACGTACAGCTTGCCGCCGTCAGGAACGATGATCTTGACGGTCGCGCGCTCCGGTGACGGTTGTCCGATCGAGCCGAGCTTCTTTTCTTTCGGCAACGGCACTTCCTCGCCGCCCGGTTTCTTCTTCGGATCGACAACAGGATCCCTCACCGGCGGCTCCTTGGGACGAGCCATCTGATCGAACGGCAATGGCACGCCATAGCCCGCATAACCGCCGTAGGCGCCGTAGCAGCCGGTGCAACCGTAGCCGTAGAAGTACGGATCGCCGCCCGTGTAGATGCCCCAGCCGCCGTAGCAGCCGCCGTGATTGCCGTAGCAGCCGCCCGCGCAGCCGTAGCCCAAGACCGGGTAGCCGTTACAACCATGGCAAGCGTGGCCGTAGCCGCCATAGCCCGCATAGCCCGCATAGCCGGAGTAGCCTGAATAACCGCAGGACCAACAGCCATGGCCGCGGAACAAGAGGCAATGATTCGGCGCCGCGGTCGATGTCGCGAGGGCGGCGGCCAATACAAGTTGATACATCCCGTTTATCCTCCCCGAATGATGCGCGCCGAGTGCGAAGCAGAACTGCTTCAAGTTCGATAATCACACGAACTGGTCAATCTGGGATAAATGGTAAAATTGTTGCGCGCGGTTGTCAAATGAATAACGGTGAGAATGTGATTTGTCGTCAAAACCCTAACACAGCGCAACCGCTATTGCCGTTATCTTGAGCACAAATTGTTTATTTGTACATCATTTCAATGAAGCCCTGGGGTGAGGTACCCCGAACCCCAGGGTTCGGATTACCTCACCCTGGGGCTTGCTCATTTATTCAAACCGCAACATCAAATCCCCCGACTCCACCTGCAACTGCGGCCGCACCAGCACCTCCGCGACCTTCCCGGCCCGCTCGGCATGGACGGTCGTCTCCATCTTCATCGCCTCGAGCGTGACGAGCTTCTGCCCCTTCGGCACCTCCTCGCCGGCGACGACATTGACGCGCATGATCAATCCGGGCATCGGCGCGCCGACATGCTTGGCATTGCCCGCCTCCGCCTTCGGATGCGTCTCGATTTCGCCAGCCAATGCTTTATCAACGACCGACACCTCGCGCGGCTGTCCGTTCAATTCAAAGAACACGAGCCGTCGGCCATCGAGATGCGGATCGCCGACCGTGAGAAACTTGACGATCAACGTCTTGCCCGGCTCGATGTCGGCGCTGATCTCGTCGCCTTTTTCCATGCCGTAAAAAAACACCGGCGTCGGCAACACGCTGACATCGGAGTATTTCGTCTGATGTTCGACCAACTCGTCAAACACGCGCGGATAGAGCAGGTGCGACGCCAACTCTTGTTCGGTGACCGGCCGCTTCAATTGTTCCGCCAGCTTGCTGCGCGTCGTCTCCAGATCGGCGCTCGGCAGTTTCGCGCCGGGCCGATCGGTCATGGCTTTTCGTCCCTTGAGCACGCGCTTTTGCAACGCTTCGGGAAAACCACCTACCGGCTGGCCGAGCTTGCCCTCGAAGAATTCGACCACCGACTCCGGAAACGCCAGCTCGCGTTTGCCGGTTTCGACGTCCTCCGGCGTCAAGCTGTTGGCGACCATGAACAGCGCCATGTCGCCGACCACCTTCGACGTCGGCGTCACCTTGATGATGTCGCCGAACATGCGATTGACCTCAGCGTACATGCGACAACATTCGTTCCAGCGCGACTCGATGCCCAGCGCCTGCGCTTGCTGGTAGAGGTTCGTGTATTGCCCGCCCGGCATCTCGTGCAAATAAACCTCGGCGCTGGGCGCGAGCTGGCCGGACTCGAACGGCAAGTAATACTTGCGCACGCCTTCCCAGTATTGCGCCGTCTGCTCGAGCTTGTCGAAGTCCATGCCCGCGTCGCGTTCGGTGAAGCGCAGCGCTTCGACGAGCGTGTTGAGATTGACCTGGCTCGTCATGCCCGCCAGCGGGCCAAACGCTGCATCGACGATCTCGACTCCTTCCTGCGCCGCCATCAACAGCGTCGCGAGCTGCCCGCCCGAGGAATCGTGCGTGTGAAAATGAATCGGGATGCCGATTTCCTGCTTCAACGCCCGCACCAGCTTCTGGGCCGCGAACGGCTTGCACAGGCCGGCCATGTCCTTGATGCCGAGGATGGTCGCGCCGAACTTTTCGAATTGCTTGGCGAGACCGACGTAGTATTTCAGATCGTACTTGGAGCGTCCTTTGTCAAGAATGTCGCCGGTGTAACAGATCGCCGGCTCGCAAATCTTGTTTTCACTCAGCACGCTGTCGATCGCGAGCTGCATGTTGGGCAGCCAGTTGAGCGCGTCGAAGATGCGAAAGACATCGATGCCCGCCTGCGCCGACTCGTGGATGAACAGCTTGACGACGTTGTCCGGATAATTGGTGTAGCCGACCGCGTTGTTGGCGCGCAGCAGCATCTGGAAGAGGATGTTCGGAATCTTTTCGCGCAGGTCGGCCAGCCGTTGCCACGGGTCTTCCTTGAGGAATCGCATCGACGTGTCGAACGTGGCGCCGCCCCACATCTCCAGTGAGAAGAAATCGGCATGTCGGCTCGTGTAAACCGGGGCGATGCGCAGCAGGTCGTCGCTGCGCATGCGCGTGGCAAGCAGCGATTGATGCGCGTCGCGCATGGTCGTGTCCGTCAGCAGCAGCTTCTTCTGCTTCTTGATCCACTTCACGACGCCGGCGGGGCCATCTTTTTCGAGGGTTTGCTTCGTGCCTGGCGAGCCGAGCCCCGTAAGGGGCCGGTTGAGTAAATCGCTAGAAACATCAACCGGCCCCTTACGGGGCTCGGCTCGCCGGGACGTATCATCGCATGCGGGAACAGGCACGACGTCGCGGACAATCGCTTTGCGTTTCTCGGCAGAAAGATTGCGCACCGCCGCTTCGTGATGGCCATTGACGATCACGTCCGCGATGTACGTGAGCACGCGCGTCGCCCGATCCTTGCGCTCCGGTAACTGGAACAACTCCGGCGTCTCGTCAAGAAAGCGCGTCGTGCATTGCCCGGCGAGAAACGTGTCATGCATCACCAGATTGATCAAGAACGGAATGTTCGTCTTGACGCCGCGGACGCGAAATTCTTGCAAGCAGCGTTCCATGCGGCGCGCGGCATCGATGAAGCGCAGGCCGTGCGCGGTCACCTTCACGAGCAGTGAATCGTAGAACGGCGTGATGACGGCGCCGGTGAACGCGGTGCCGGCGTCGAGGCGAATGCCGAGGCCGCCCGCCGAGCGATAATGGCTCAGCCGGCCGTGATCGGGCACGAACTGCGTCGCGGGATCCTCCGTCGTGACACGGCACTGCACCGCGAAGCCGTGCTGCACGATCTTCGTTTGATCGCCGAGGCCGATGTCCGGATCAGACAGCGGCTTGCCTTGCGCGATGCGAATCTGTGATTGAATCAGATCATAACCCGTCGTCTCTTCCGTGACGGTGTGTTCGACCTGGATGCGCGGATTGACTTCGATGAAGTAGAACTTGCCCGCATCGACATCGAAAAGAAACTCGACCGTGCCCGCGTTGTCGAGCCCCGCGGCCCGGCCAACGGCGAGAGCGGCGTCCCACATCGCCTGGCGTGTTGTGTCATCGAGGTTCGGCGCCGGGGCGATCTCGACCACCTTTTGATGACGCCGCTGCACCGAGCAATCGCGCTCGAATAGATGAACGAGATTGCCGTGCCGATCGCCCAAAAGTTGCACCTCGATGTGGCGCGCACGCACGATGAACTTTTCGAGAAACACATCGGGCACGCCGAACGCGGTGCCGGCTTCGCGTTGGGCCTGATCGATCGCATCGTCGAGTTGATCGGCTGATTGCGCGACGCGCATGCCGCGGCCGCCGCCGCCCATCGACGCCTTGACGATGACGGGATAGCCGAGCTTCTTGGCGAGTGCCTGGGCTTGCGCCTTTTCCTTGACGGGTTCGTCGCCGCCAGAGAGAATCGGCACCTTCGCCAGCTTCGCCAGTCGGCGGGCCGCGAGCTTGTCGCCGAGCTGCTGCAAGACCTCGACGCGCGGGCCGATGAACAAAATGCCGGCGTCCTTGCACGCCTTGGCGAATTCGGGATTCTCGGAAAGAAAGCCATATCCCGGATGAATCGCATCGACCTCGCGCTCACGTGCCAGGGCGACGATGGCGTCAATGTTGAGGTACGAACGCAGCGGTTCGCCAGGGTTGCCGATGCGATAGGCTTCGTCGGCCTTGAAGCGATGCAGAGCGAAGCGATCCTCGTGGGCGTAGATCGCGACGGTGCGGATGCCGAGTTCGTGCGTCGAGCGAAACACGCGGATGGCGATCTCGCTGCGATTGGCCACCATCAACTTGCGAATCGGCTTTTCCGCCATGCGTCACCTCGGCTCCTTTGTCTAAATGTTTTACGAACCACGGGGGGCACGGGGGACACGGGGGAAAACAATGAGAGAAAAGCAGAACGTTAACCCAATCAACGTGATTGAATAGACAAACGCTCGACTCTTCCATCCGACCTAGGTTTTTCCCCGTGTCCCCCGTGTTCCCCGTGGTTCCTACGAATTTCGTATAATGAGGGTACCTTCTCTCGGAACACTCATCGAGGATTCCTATCGATGAACAAGAATCTCTGGATCACTCTCGCCGCCATCGCGGTCATCATCACCAGCGTCGCCTTCGTGTTTTGGCCGTTCGGCAATGACAAAGTCCTGCGGCTGCACGGCATCGTCGAAGTGCAAGAAGTGCGGCTCGGCTCCAAGGTCGGCGGCCGCGTTTATCAGGTCAACGCCAAGGAAGGTTACGAGGTGGATAGTTCACAGCCCCTGGTCATTTTCGAGGCGCCGGAGCTGGAGAGTCACAAAAATCAACTTCAGGCCAAGCTCGCGATGGCAAAAGGCGAGCTCGCGCGCGTCCGCAACGGTTCCCATTTTGAAATCGACAGCGCCAGGGCCGCCGCCGACGCCGCCCAGGCGCGGTACGACAAGGTCGAGAAAGGCTGGCGCGAAGAGGAAATCAAACACGCCCAGAGCGAGCTGGACACCGCCCAGGCCGACTACGACTACGCACTGAAGGAATTCGTCCGCATCTCCGGGCTTTATCGCGACAAATCGATCGCCCGCTCCGAATTCGAGGCGGCCCTTGCCTATCGCGATCGCGCCAAGGGACGCAAGGACGCTTTCATCGCCAAACTCTCGATGAGCACGTCCCGCAAGGAAGACAAAGCCGAGGCCAGGGCGGATTGGCAACGCGCCGTGGCGCATTTCGAGTTTCTCAAGGCAACGAAACCGGTTGAGGTCAAGATCGCCGAGGCCAAGGTCGCCGACCTCGACGAGCAAATCAAGTCCGTGCAGATCAACCTCGATGAAGCCATGGTGAAGGCGCCGCCGAACCTGGGCCGGGCCGTCGTCGAGGTCGTTGCGGTAAGGCCCGGCGATCTGGTGCAAGCCAATCAACCGGTCGTGCGCGTCTTGCGCGTTGAGGATTTGTGGGTTAAAGTATTCGTCCCGTCAACGCAGATCGGCCTCGTCAAGGAGAAAATGAAGGTCGATGTGACGTTCGATTCCCATCCGAACAAGAAATTCACGGGCGAGGTCAGCCAGCGTGAGAATATCGCCCAATTCACGCCGCGGAACGTGCAATCGGTGGATGAACGCCGCCATCAGGTGTTCGGCGTCAAGGTCATCGTGCTCGACGCCAATGGTGTCCTGAATGCCGGCATGGCGGCCGAGGTGACGATTCCGCTGGAGTAGCCGCTCGGTCGAGCAGAACGACAACGTATGCCCCCACCCACCATCGACGCGCGCGGCGTCACGATTCGCTTCGGCACACTCACGGCGGTGAACAACGTCAGCTTGACGGTGGCGCCCGGCGAAGTCTTCGGCTTACTCGGCCCCAACGGCTCCGGCAAGACGACGCTGATCCGCGGCCTGTGCGGCCTGATTCCGCTCGCGGCCGGCTCCGCCAATGTCCTCGGCCACGACGTCGGCACGGAATCCGAACAGGTGCGGGCCGAGATCGGCTACATGTCCCAGAAGTTTTCCCTATACGAAGATTTGACCACGCGCGAGAACCTTGATTTTTACGCCGGCATCTACGGGCTGTCGGAACAAGCGGCCAAGGAACGCGAGGACGAGCTGGTCGAATTGACCGGCATCACTCCCTATATGGATCGCTACGCGGGGCGTCTGTCTGGCGGCTGGAAGCAACGCCTTGCTCTGGTGTGCGCGCTGTTGCATCGGCCCAAGTTGATCTTTCTCGATGAGCCGACGGCGGGCATCGATCCGGTGGCGCGGCGCGACTTGTGGAACCTTTTGTTTCGCCTGTCCGCGGAAGGCATTGCCCTGGTTGTCACGACGCACTACATGGACGAGGCGGAACGCTGCGCTCGCGTCGGCTACATTTATCTGGCGAATCTGCTCGCCGTGGGCACGCCGCATGAACTCAAGCTGATGCCGGGCGTGACGCCGCCGGGCACGCGCTGGCTGGAGATTTACGATCTCAACACGGCGTTGCTTCTCGAACGGCTGCATTCAACGCGCGGCGTGCATCAGGCGACGATCTTCGGCCAGTCGGTTCACGCCCTCGTGGACAAGGATCGCACGCTCGCCGAGCTCGGCCTGGAGAATTCGAAAGCAATCGACGCGGAGCCGTCGCTCGAGGATGTGTTTGTCACGATTTCACGTGCGCAGGCGTCGAAGAACAACGGGTAGCCAATTCTTCGTTTAGCGCTCGCGTTGAAGCGCCGGGCAACCGGCGTCTCACGCGAGCGCTAAACGAAGAGGGAATTCGCGAGGAATTCGAATGAACACCAAATTCTCCTTCCAGCGCACCTACGCCGTCGCTCGCAAAGAGTTCCTGCATATCATCCGCGACCCCGCGACGCTTTTCTTCGCGCTGTTCATCCCGGTGCTCGAACTCTTCATGCTCGGCTACGCCATCGACACGAACGTGCGCTTCGTCGCAACGGTCGTGCTCAATCAATGCCGGTCCGAGGAGAGCAAACGCCTCGTGCGCATGTTCGTGAACTCGAAGGACTTTCGCGTCATCCAGGAGGTTGCGTCCGAGGAGGAGATGAACTGGATGATCCGCGCCGGCCGGGCCCAGGT
>DAIOGM010000025.1:0-3151 GCA_036745215.1 Gemmataceae bacterium | reverse complement strand
GGTCTGAAAACGATTCGGCTGCGCGAACGGGTGGCCCGGATGATTTCCTCGGCGGATCGATCGAGCCCGGCCTCAACTACATGAAGCGCGCCGAGGGACATTTCACGAACGCCATCGCGATCGCGCCAGACAACAACACCCGGATGGCTGCCCTCGCCGGCCGGGCCCAGGTCGGCATCAAAATTCCCGAGGATTTTTCGCGCCTGTCGGAAGCGGGCCGATCCGCGCAGATCCTGGTCGTCGTCGATGGCTCGCAATCGAGCGTCGCCGGCGAAGCGCTCGGCACCACCAATGCGATCGCGCTTCAAGAATCGCTCAAACGAATCGGCGTGGAAGGCGGCTTCGCGATCGACGCTCGGCCACGCATCCTGTTCAATCCCGACACGCGCTCGGCCAATTTCTTCATCCCCGGCTTGATGGTCGTCATGTGTCAGATGATGGCGATCATGCTGTCCGCCAACGCCATCGTTCGCGAAAAGGAAAAGGGGACGCTCGAGCAGCTTTTCATGACGCCGGTCAAGGCGAGCGAATTGATATTGGGCAAGCTGATTCCTTATCTGGTGCTGACATTCATCGAGTTCTGCACGATCTTGTTCCTGATGTGGGCCGTGTTTTTCGTGCCGATCCATGGCTACGTCGTCACGCTGTTGACGCTGACGTTTCCGTTCACGCTGTCGTTTCTCGGCCTGGGCTTGTACATCTCAACGCGCGTCGATACGCGCGAAGCCGCGGGGCAAATGGCGATGGGCACGATGATGCCGTCGATTTTCTTGTCGGGTTACGTTTTCCCGGTTGACTCAATGCCCGTGTTCTTCTGGTATGTAGCGCAGGTTTTTCCGACGACCTGGCTCATCGACGGCGCTCGCGGCGTCATCCTGCGCGGGGCGGGATTCTCCGAATTGTGGCTGCACACGACGGTTTTATGGGTGATGGGAATCGTGTCGTTCTTCTTGGCGGCGATGAAGTTTCGCAAGCGGTTGACGTGATCGCCGCTTGCGGCTTCGCGCTCGCATGGCGCCGCGCGAGCGCTAAACGTAAACCGGTTATGGGATGACTTCCGCCTGAGCGCGGAACTCGATGTCGCCGCCGTCGGCAATGTCCGTCTCAATGCGAATGTTCTTCGACAAGCTGCCCGGCTCGCGCGGGCTCAGCGTCACCGTCAAAACGTGAACGGATTTGCTCTCGCTGGTCGTCGTGCGGACCTGCAATTCGTCATCCGTGCCGTTGATATTGGTGATGCGGAACGGCTTCAAGCCGCGAATCATGACCTTTCGATCGGTTTCCGTGCCCGCCTTGACCTGGCCGAGCGCCACCGTGCCGGGGTTGACGGTCAACGGCGCCTCGACTTCCACCGTAACGGGGACGCGCAGCTTCGGCATCGAGGGATTGCTCGTCGTCAACCAGACATCGGTGTACCACTTGCCGGCGGGCGTGTCGCCGCGAAGCTTGGCGATGATTTCGAACGCGGTGTCGCCGTTGGCTCGCTTGACTGCCTTCATCGTCGGTTGCACGTAATTGCTTTCGCTCTTGACCTCGGTGATCTGCGTTTGACCGCCAACGAAGGAGATCGTCATCTTGCCTTCCGGCGTCGCGCCGCGTTTAACATTGCCTAACGCGATATTGCCAGGGTTGAATTGCACGTCTTCCCGGCTATTGGCCTGCACCCACAAACGCACTTCCTGGAAGCGCGGCTGATCGAAGCGCACGAAGATCGTGACGGTGCGGGTATTGATGAATACGCCGGTGTCCATCTGGGCGACGATCGCGGTTTCCTCGCCGGGCTGCAAGTATTCCTTGAGGGCGCGCGCATTCACGCAACGGCACGAGACGCTGACGCCGGAGATTCGCACCGGTTGATTCGTGGTGTTGACGATGCGGAATGGATGCGTGAGGACCTGGCCGCGCGGCACGGAGCCGAAATCGCGCGTGAGCTCATCGAAGAGCGCGTCCGCGCGGGTCTGGGCATGAACGTGGGTCGCGAATGCCAGGAGTGCTGAGATCAATAGGCTGTGTCGAAGCATTGTTTTTTCCCGCTGAACTCACCCTCTCTGTCGCGCCGGATGCGGAACATGGTGTTGCCAAAGTTCTGAGGCACGAAATGAGAGTCACTTATTCTATGTTGCACACCTCTTGTGAAATCAACCAAGGCGACGCCGTTTTCACAACTACCCCTAAGTTCGTCAACCTACGTAAGGCAACTGACTAATTTTCGCTACTCCCTTCACTCCCGTTTTCTTCTTGCCAAGCAAATGCCGAACAGGTTCGCGCACCGGCACAAGCTACGCAGGCGTCAAAGGTTGCCAATCAAGCCCCGGGGTGAGGTACTCCGAACTCCATACGCATCAAGTTAAGCGTTTTGAACCACAGAGACACAGAGGCACAGAGGAAAGACAGAATCAGGATTGCAAGAAAATACCTTAATTTGAATTCGCCATTCTGCGCCTTTTCCCTGATTTCCTCTCTGTGTCTCTGTGCCTCTGTGGTTCATTCCTTAACTTGATGCGTATGGGGTTCGGAGTACCTTACCCCGGGGCTTCTCCATTGCGATCAACGGCCATGCGCGAGAACAGCGACATAGATGGCATTGGGCTTGGCCGGCTTCAAGGCGCGGGCCGCTTCGTTGGCGGTGGCGCCGGTGGTGAGGACATCGTCAACAAGGACGATGGTTTGATCCAAAAGATCGAGATTCGCTTGCATTTGAAATGCGTCCTTGACGTTCTCGCGCCGGGCGGTGGACGAGGTTTGCATCGTCTGCTGCGCCGTCGCGCGAATTCGCTTCAAAGCGTTCGGCGCAAATGTCGCGCCCAGTTCGGACGCAAGGCATCGCGCGAAGATCGCGCTCGGATTGTAGCCGCGCCGCCAGTGCCGCTTCCAGTGCAGCGGCACCGGGATGACCATGGTCATGCCCAGCGGCGCAAGACGTTCGCTTAGTTTCCGGGCCCAGAGGGCACCGATGACTTCGGCGAGATCTTCGCCATGCCAATTTTTGATGCGCAGGACGGTGTCGCGCAACAGGCCTTCATAGGGCGCCATGCGAAAAACGCCGTCGAATGCGAAGGAATGAGACTGGCATTCTGGACAGCCGTCGGTGAGTGTCAAATGCGGTCCAACCGTGCTCGAACAACGCGGACACGTTGGAAACGGATCGACC
>DAIOGM010000024.1:0-31647 GCA_036745215.1 Gemmataceae bacterium | reverse complement strand
CAAGCGCGAAGGCTTGTCGATGTCGCCCGAAGCGGACCGCCCGACGCTGATTCGCCGCGTGTCGTTCGCGCTGACCGGCCTGCCGCCGACGCTCATCGAAGTCGATGCGTACTTGAAGGATCAATCACCGGACGCGTACGAGAAGATGGTCGATCGCTATCTCGCCTCGAAACACTACGGCGAGGAGATGGCCCGATATTGGCTCGACCTGGCGCGCTATGCCGACACGCACGGGCTGCACCTCGATAACGAGCGGCAAATGTGGCTCTATCGCGACTGGGTCGTCCGTGCCTTCAACGACAACATGCCGTTCAACCGGTTCGCCATCGAGCAGCTCGCGGGCGATCTTCTCCCTGGCGCGACGAGCGAGCAACTGATCGCGACCGGCTTCAATCGCTGCAACGTGTCCACGAGCGAAGGCGGCTCCATCGACGCGGAGTGGATCTTCCGCAACGCCGTCGATCGTGCCGCGACGACGATGGAAGTGTTCATCGCCATGACCGGCGGCTGCGCGGTGTGTCACGATCATAAATTCGACCCCATCACCGCGAAGGACTTTTATTCCTTCTACGCATTCTTTTACTCGATCGACGGCCCGGCGATGGACGGCAACGCCCTGTTGACGGCGCCAACGCTCAAGACGCCGTCGAAGGATCAAGAAAAGAAGCTCGCCGACCTGAACGCCCGCGTCACGATGCTGCAAGGCGAACTCGCGGAAAAGTCGAAGACGCTTGCCTACACGGACCCCGCTGATTTGCCGCCGGAAGCGACGAAGTTCGCCGGCGATCCCGCGCATTCGTACAAGGCGTGGCGCACGAAAATCGCCAAGGACAACAAGGGTTTGCCGAAGGAGATCGTGGCGCTCATCAAGCAAGCCAAGGCGATGACCGCCGAGGAAACCAAGCTGCGCGATTATTATTTTGCCAACGTCTGCGCCGAGACGAAGCCGCAGTTTGATCTGCTCACCAAGCAACTCGCGATGGCGACGAAAGAGCGCGACGGGGTGAGCGGCGCCATCCCCGGTTCGTTCATTTTCAAGGATTTGGCCAAGCCGCGCGACAGCTTCGTGATGATGCGTGGCCAGTACACGAAGCCGGGCGACAAGGTGGAGCCGAACACGCCGAGCTTTCTGCCGCCGCTATCGAAAGCGGGCGAGCGTGCGACTCGGCTCGACCTGGCCAAGTGGTTGACGTCGCCGGAGCAACCGATGACGGCGCGGGTCGCGGTCAATCGCTACTGGCAGCAATTCTTCGGCACGGGTTTGGTGAAGTCGAGCGGCGACTTCGGGGCTCAGGGAGATATACCTAGCCATCCAGAGTTGGTCAATTGGCTGGCGATGACGTTTTCCTCCCAAGCCGCCGACCAGGGCGGCAGCCTGGAGGGGCGTGCGTGGGACATCAAATCCCTTGTTCGACTAATGTTGACCTCGCAAACCTTCCGCCAATCCGCCCGCGTCACGCCGGACCTCACCAAGCGCGATCCGGAGAATCGTCTTTACGCCCGCGGCCCGCGCTTCCGCCTCGACGCGGAGCAAATTCGCGACAATGCGTTGTTCACGAGCGGCCTGATAGGGCTCGACATGGGCGGCCGCGGCGCGAGGCCGTATCAACCGCCGCGCATCTGGGAGCCGGTCGCATTCTCGGGCTCGAACACGGGCAACTATTCGCAAGACAAAGGCGCGGGCCTGTATCGCCGCAGCATCTACACGTTCCTCAAGCGAACGGCGCCGCATCCGTACATGTCGAACTTCGACGCGCCGAATCGCGAATCGACGTGCAGCCGCCGCGAACGCTCGAACACGCCGCTACAGGCGCTGCAATTGATGAACGACGTGCAACACTTCGAAGCCGCGCGGAAATTGGCCGAACGGATGCTCATCGATGGCGGCAAATCGCCGGCCGAGCGCATTCGTTTTGGTTTTCGCGTCGTCCTGTCGCGCGAACCGGAGGTGTTGGAGGCGGAGGTCGTGTCGAAGTTGCTTGCTCAGTACGTTAACCGTTATCAAAAAGACCCCGCGTCGGCAGAGAAAGCGCTGCGCGTCGGCGAATCGCCGGTGCGGCCGGGATTGGCGGAGCCGGAACTGGCTGCGTACGCGTTGATTGCTAATCTGCTGCTGAACTTGGATGAGACGGTGATGCGGAACTAATCTGCCATGGCGGAAACTTCGCTGGGTACTTGGTACTGAGTACTCAGTACTCAGATTTGGTTGAGGCAAACAATGAACCCGCTACATGACTACCGCCTACAGCAAACACGCCGCCAATTCTTCGGCTCCGTCGGCCTCAGTCTCGGCGGACTGGCGCTGTCGATGTGCGACGGCCACGCCCAAACTCCGGTCGCTCACGCTCCCGGCTCGCCGGTGCATCCGTCGTTACCAGGGTTGCCGCACTTTGCGCCGCGGGCCAAGGCGCTCATCTATCTGCACATGAACGGGGCGCCGTCGCAGATCGATCTGTGGGACCACAAGCCGCAAATGCAGCGCTACTTCGATCAGAACCTGCCCGAAAGCGTCCGCATGGGGCAACGCCTTTCCACGATGACCAGCGGCCAGACGCGGCATCCCGTCGCGCCGACCAAGTTTCGCTTTCGCCAGCACGGCCGCTGCGGCACCTGGGTCAGCGAACTCTTGCCGCACACGGCTCAGCACGTCGATGACATCTGCCTCATCAAGACCGTGCACACCAATGCGATCAATCACGACCCGGCGTGCACCTTCGTCATGACCGGCAGCGAAGTGCCCGGTAAGGCGTCGATCGGCTCGTGGCTGGCGTACGGCCTCGGCGCCGAGACGCAGAACCTGCCCGCGTTCGTCGTGCTCACGCCGCGTTTTCCGGCATCGGGCAACGGGCAGGCGCTGTTCACGCGCATGTGGTCGTCCGGATTTCTGCCGACGCGCTTCAACGGCGTCGCCCTGCGCGGCGCCGGCGATCCGGTCCTTTATGTGCAAAACCCACCCGGCGTCTCCGGCGACGATCGCCGCGCCATGCTCGACGCCCTCGCCCGGCTCAACCAGCGCAACTTCGAACGCCTCGGCGATCCCGAGACGCAAACGCGCATCGCGCAATACGAGATGGCCTTCCGCATGCAAACGAGCGTCCCCGAACTCGTCGATCTGCGTTCCGAAACAGCGCGCACCATCGAGATGTACGGCCCCGGCGTCAACGAACCGGGCACGTTCGCAAATAGCGCCTTGCAAGCACGCCGCTTGATCGAGCGCGGCGTTCGCGTCGTGCAAATCCTTCATCGCGGCTGGGATCAGCACGGCGACTTGCCGCGCGCGTTGAAGAACCAGTGCGACGACACCGATCGCGCGACCGGCGCGCTCCTGCAAGATCTGAAGGAACGCGGCATGCTCGACGACACGCTCGTCATCTGGGGCGGCGAGTTTGGCCGAACGGTGTATTCGCAAGGCACGTTGACGCGCGACAACTATGGCCGCGATCATCACCCGCGCAACTTCTGCATGTGGCTCGCCGGCGGCGGCATCAAGGGGGGCATCACGTACGGCGAGACGGACGACTTCAGTTACAACATTGTCGAGAAGCCGTGTCATTTGCTTGATATGTACGCGACCGTGCTCAAGTGCCTGGGCGTCGATCACGAACGATTGACGTTCCGCCATCAGGGGCTCGATCAAAAGCTGACGGGAGTCGAAGGGGCGCAGGTGATCCCGGAGTTGCTGGCATGAATGCGTCCGCTTGAAACGCGTTGGCAATCGGTTTATCATGCGCCGTCGATTTCGTTAATGGAGAACAACATGGGCCACGTCATCCGAATTCAAAGCCGCGAACAACTCTTGGCGGCCTACCGCGTACTTGACACCCTGCCCGGCACATGGCATTCTCGGGGATCGGCAGAAACGCCTACACTGTTGGTCCTCGATACCCATTACAAGGCGCTCGTCGAAGCGGGGGTCGTCTCGCCTAATGGCAAAGAGGAAAATTCCCGTGGCAAAAAAGCGCCCACCAAGTAAACGATCTCTTGAACAGGACGCAATCGCACTTCGCAAACGATTTGGCGGCCGGCTAAAACCGCCATTGGAAGAATTGGCGTACCGATTCACGATTTGGCTTCCGATTCAAGCAAGAGGGCAGCCGGTATTCTCGGAGATGCAACGCTTCATTCTCCGTGGCCTACTTGATCATTGTTTCGGTGGATTCTCGCAGACAACACTTGAAGGCTATCCCCCTTGGTTTGGCTCATGGCTCCCAGACGGAGCAGATGAGCCAGTTGTTGATTTCCACATTCAGATGGTGATCTACGCACTCCAAGACGCCGAATCGGTCGCGTGCATTCGGCAACTCAAATGGCTGCTGCAACAAGAACACGTTGCCGCACAAGAAGTCGTGCTCATCGAACAGGTGCCCGTGCAGTTCGTCGAGGCGTTGGAACCATCCTAAAAGGAAGACTCCATGACGCGTTTGGTTCGTGTGTTGTCTCTAGCATTTTTGGTGGCAACGTCGGATGCCGCCGCGCAGGAGCCCTACAAGCTCGGCCCCGATTCGCTTCGCCAGCCGAATGTGCCCGAAGGCAAGGTCACGCAGATGCCGAAGTGGGAGAGCAAGATCTTCCCCGGCACCGTGCGCGATTGGTGGATCTACGTCCCCGCCCAGTATGACGACAAGAAGCCGGCGTGCGTCATGATCTTTCAGGACGGCGGCGGCTACGTCAGCGATAAGGGGAGCTTTCGCACGCCGATGGTGTTCGACAATCTCATTCACAAGAAGGAAATGCCCGTCACCATCGGCATCTTCCTTCAGCCCGGCGTCGTGCCCGGCAGCGACAAGGACAAGAAATCGCGCGCCAATCGCAGCTTCGAGTATGACCGATTGTCCGATCAATACGCGATTTTCCTCGAAAAGGAAATCCTTCCGGAAGTCGCCAAGAAATACAACCTTCGCCAGGACGCCGCGGGCCGAGCGATCGGCGGCATTTCTTCCGGCGGCATCTGTGCGTTCACGGCGGCGTGGGAACGGCCCGAACTGTTCTCGAAAGTGCTCTCGCACGTCGGCAGCTTCACCAACATCCGCGGCGGCGACGTCTATCCGAGCCTCATTCGCAAGACGGAACGAAAGCCGATCCGCGTTTTTTTGCAGGACGGTTCCAATGACCTCAACAACTTGCACGGTAGCTGGCCGCTCGCGAATCAATCGATGGCGGCGGCTCTCAAACTGATGAATTACGATTACCGTTTTGAGTATGGCGTCGGCGGACATAATGGCACACATGGCGGGGCGATTCTGCCGGAGTCGTTACGCTGGTTGTGGCGGGATTAGAGAACCGAGTACTTAGTACTGAGTACTCGTTGACGGAGGTCACCCATGAAACACGTTACGTTCTTGATGTTGGCGCTGATTATTTCGGCGACGCCGATTGCGGCCCAGGACATTCCGCTTTCGAAGATTCTCGTCGAAAAGGAAGGCTGGCGCGAAGTAGTCAAGGCGCCAGTGTCGGTCAATTACCTGTCCGGAATGGCTGACGGAACGGTCAAAGTGTTTCGAGACCGTGTGCTTGGCTCGATCAATTCCGAAGGGAAATGGACCCCAGACAACAGGCCTGATTTTGGCGGCCATAACATCGCATACCGCAAGCACCTTTATTCAATCAAGGACAAACGTGTTGAAGTTTTACTGGGAGAAAAGTTCCAGCCTTTGGAATTGAAAGGGCTCGTCGATCCCGTCTGCATCCAGTTTTGGCCCGACGAAGGTCACCTCGTCATCGGCGAATCCGACGGCGCCTACCTCTGGGCCGTGCGCATCGAAAAGAACGGCAGTTTCGGTCCCGGCGATCGATATTACTCGCTGCGGACCAAGCCGAACGAGAAAATGCATGTCACCTCGATGGTGATGGACGCGGGCTATTTGCTCTACGCGTGCACGCCGCTCGGCATTCAAGTGTTCGATCCGACGGGGCGATTATCCGGAGTCATTGCCGCGCCGTCCAAGGAGTCGATGACCGCGATCACGATTGGCGGCGCGAAGGCGGATGAATTATTCGTTGCCGCGGGGGATAAGATTTTTGCGCGGCGCATTCAGGGGAAGGCAAGTTATACGCTCAAGAAGTAGCCGCTTGTGGCTTCGCGTTCGCGCGGCGCCCGGCGAGCGCGAAGCCGCAAGCGACTACGGATCACACGCCAGCGCCAGCGCCATCGTCGCCCAGCTCGTGCCGGCGCTGGAGATCCACTGATCCTTGCCGTGCGGGAAGCCGCTTTCGAAGTAAGTTTGGAACGGATTCGAACGCGTCTTGATGTGCCACGAGCCGTCGGCTTGCTGCGTCTTGAGCAAGAACTCGAGGCCGCGTTGGTACGCCTCGTCTTTCACGGGCAAGTCGCCCGCCTGATGAAGGGCAACGAGCACGGAGCCGGTGGCGTACGCGTCGCTTTCGAGCTTGTCGAGCTGACTCCAGCCGCCATCCTTGCGTTGCTTTTTGATCAATTCTTCTGACGCTGCCAGAAGGTACTTGTCGGCCGATTCGAGCAGCTTCAGCGCTCGCAAATGGAAGACACGATCCTCGGTGTCTTTGGGTTGATTCTGGACGAGCCAGACGCGGGCCTTTCTTTTGCGAGCGTCGATGTCGTCCCACTTTTTCTCGGCGCCGTAGTTTTTCAGCGCGGCCAATGCCAGATAGGTCGTCGTGTAGGCGCTTGCCTCTGACGGTGGACGATTCGAAGTGCTTTTCCAGAACTCGCGCTGCTTGTCGCGCTGCAACAAATAAGAGACGACGGCTTCCGTTGTGTCGTCCGCTTTCCAGCCGCCGGCGCTCAGGGTCAAAAGAGCGTACCCCGCCGTGTCGGCCTGACCACCCGTGCCTTTGCCTTGCTTGTAGTTTTCCTTGTTCTTCGCGAGGAACTCGGCTGTAAACTTCAATTGCTTTTGAAGTTCCGGCTCGTCGATTTCGAAGCCGCGCTCCTTGGCGGTGGTCATAGCCAGGACGGGCATGGCTTGATGGTGGCAAGTGAAACACTTCTTCTGGGCCATGGAACCGGCGGCGCCTTTTTGCACAATCGTCAGGCCTTTGGCGACCGCGGCGCGAATGGTCTCTTGCGGTGGTTGCGCGATGACGCTGTGAGTCAAGGCAACAACCGCGAATGACACAATCGTCAACGTCAAATTGGCTCGCATGGCAATGGCCTTGGAAGGGATAGAGAATTCGATTCACGAATCATAACGCGCAGCCATCTCGATAGCAAGCAGTTGGCCCGTGGACTACGATTCCAATCGTGGCGGGCCCGCGACGAGCCTGGTTCGCCACGATTGGAATCGTAGTCCACGACATTTCTTCGTGCATCGCCACTGGTTTCGTGGTTAGAATGGCTTCACTCAATGTATCAACACGAAAGGAACTACCATGAACCGCTTCATCGCTGGTTTCGCATGCGTCTTGTTCGCGGCCACGTCCACGCTCGGCCAGGAAAATCCGTGGGTCGTTTACGACGGTTTCAAGGGTCCCGGCAAGGGCAAGCACATCGTGCTCGTCTCCGGCGACGAAGAATATCGCTCCGAGGAAGCGTTGCCGCAGCTCGGTAAAATTCTGGCAAAGCATCACGGCTTCAAGTGCACCGTCCTCTTCGCCATCGACCCGAAGACCGGCGAGATCGATGTCAAGGAAAGCAACATCCCCGGCCTCGAAGCATTGAAAACCGCCGACCTCATGATCATATCGACGCGTTATCGCCATTTGCCCGATGAACAGATGCAGCACATCGTCGATTACATCGAAGCCGGCAAGCCGATCATCGGCATGCGCACCGCGACGCATGCCTTTCTAGGCATCAAGGGCAAGTTCGCGAAGTACAACGATGGCTCGAAGGAGCCAGGCTTTGAAGGCGGTTTCGGCCGGCAGGTGCTCGGCGAAAAGTGGATCAGCCATCACGGCAACCACGGCCGCGAAAGCACGCGCGGCATCTTGAACAAGGAAGAAGCGATGCATCCGATCCTGCGCGGCTTGTCCGACGGCGAAATCTGGGGCCCGACTGATGTTTATGGCGCCAATCCGCTCAAGCCGGCGACGGTGCTCGTTTATGGCCAGGTGCTCACCGGCATGAACGCCAACGACAATCCGGTGAAGGGCAAGAAGAACGATCCGATGATGCCGATCGCCTGGACGCGCGATTACAAGGGGGGCCGCATCTTCACGACAACGATGGGCGCGTCACAAGACCTCGAAGCATCGGGCTCGCGGCGCTTGCTCGTCAACGCGGCGTACTGGTGCCTTGGCATGGAAAAGCAGATCACGCCGACGTTGTTCGTTGACATTGTCGCGCCGTATCAGCCGACGACGTTTGGGACCAAGACGTTCAAGAAGGGCACGCGGCCGAGCCAGTTGATCATGAAATGAAATCAAGCCGGCGAGCCGAGCCCCGTGAGGGGCCGGTTGAGTCAACCGGCCCCTCACGGGGCTCGGCTCGCCGTGTCTAAAGTAAACTCATGGAAGCATTACGAGACTTCGCTTTGTCGTATCCCGAAGTCGCGGCAGGAACCGTTTGCAACCGCACCTCATTCAAGGCGCGCGGCAAAGCATTTGTATTCATGGGATTGTACGACGATTATTACGACGTGATGATCAAGTTGCGCGATTCCTTGCCGACGGCCACGAAGTTTGCGGAAAAGTCGCCGGAATGCTTCAAAGTGGGAGCACACGGTTGGGTCACGGTCACCTTTCGCCTAGACCAAACGCCGCCTCCGGGCCTGCTGGAGACATGGATCGACGAGAGTTTCCGACTGTTGGCGCACAAGGAATTGATTGCAATGCTTCCGCAAGCGCCGAAACGCGCTACAACGAAGAAGAAGGTCAAGTCTTGACGTTCCTGCCAGTAAGTCTATTCGCTCCGATACGGCTGCATTTTGCGATACAACTCCAGACGCGTTTGCGCCTTCTTGTCGTTCGCGAGTTGCGAATCTTGAAGCGCATGCTCCTGCCACTGCACCGCTTCCTTGAATTGGCCGAGTTCCGCGTGAGCGGCGGCGAGGGCTTGCAGCACTTGCGTGTTGTTTCGCTCCAGTTTCTGAACGCGTCGAGCGATCTCGAGCGCGCGCTTGCCGTCGCGGTATTGCGCGTCCGGACACGATGACAGGAATAGCGCGGCGGCTGCGGCGGAGGCGACAAGAGTCGGCTCCAAACGCAATGCCTCAAGGTGGTCGGCGTGCGCCTTGGCGTGCTCTTTTTTGCCTGCGTAGGAATGGGCGCGATCGGTGCGCGTTTGCGCGGACTTCGAATCTTTCTTGCCATGATTGGCGACGCCGCGCACCCGATACGCGTTGGGAAACTGCGGCTGCATCTGGATCGCTTGCGTCGTGTCGGCGATGGCTTGATCGTAGTCCTTTTTCGCTTGCCACAAGCCGGCGCGATTGACCAGGCCGAGCGGATATTGCGGCGTGATGCGAAGGGCCTGGGCGTAATCTTCCAGCGCCTTGACATAATCCTTCTTGGCCTGCCAGATGAGCGCGCGATTGTTGTACAGCGCGGAACTTTGGCTGAGTTTCAGGGCTTCGCTGGCGTCCTTGAGTGCGGCGTCCAGCTCACCCTTGGCGCGCCAGGCGGCGGCGCGGCGATTGTACGAGTTCTGATCTTTCGGGTTCGCTTCGATCTGCTTCGTGAAAAATGCGACGGCATCCTCCAGCGGCACCAGATCGGACTTGCGCAGCCAACCCGTGAGTCCCTCGCGCGTGCGCACCTGCACGTGATCGGGCCGTTCGTCGTAGACGCGATAGGAAATCAGGTTGAGCGCCGGCCCTTTCTTGTCGATTTTTTCCGTTATCGGCTCCACCGAGGTGTCGAGGTACATGCCGCTGATGCGCGGGTACACGGTCTTGCCGACCCAGGAATTGCTCGGCGGCGCCGGCATCGGGCGATCCGGCAGTGCGAGCAACATCGGCGCGACGACGAGGGACAGCGCAAGCATGGTGGCCACCTCCGCGCTTTTTGTATGCTTTTTACTTTGGCCGCAAAGGCTTTTTGTCTTGATACGAGGCCAGACGCGAGCGAGCCTCGGCGTCGTCCTTGAGCAGCAGGTCGAGCAACGCTTGTTCCTGCCAGCGGACGGCTTCCGCGAATTGGCCGAGTTCGGCGTGGGCGGCGGCGAGCGCTTGCAGGGCTAACGAGTTGTTTCGTTCCAGTTGTTGAGCGTTTTTGGCCAATTCCAGGGCACGTTTGCCGTCGCGGTATTTGGCGTCCGGACACGACGCCAACCATAGCGCGGCCGACGCCGTCACGAAAACGTTGTTCGGTTCCAATCGAAGCGCCTGATTGAAATCGTCGAGCGCTTTCGCGAGCAGGTTCTTGCCGGTCCACGCGGCGGCGCGCTCGGCGAACGCATCCGCATGCTTGGCGTCGAGTTCAATCACGCGATTGAGATCGGCCAGCGCCTTGTCGAATTCGTTCTTCGCCAGCCAGGCGAGACCGCGCACGCGAAACGCCTCGGGATAAGTGGGATGAATTTCGAGCGCGCGCGCTCCGTCCGCGAGAGCGTTGTCCAAGTCCTTCTTGGCGAGCCAGCTGTTGGCCCGATTGACATGATTGAGCGCGCTGGCGCCGCCCTGCTCGATCGCCTTGGAAAAGTCGGCGATGGCGCGATCGAAATCGCGTTTCGCGTGCCAGATCAGGCCGCGATTGTTGAACGCCGCGGAATTCGGGCTCAGTCGAATGGCTTCGTTCATGTCCTTGAGCGCGGCGTCATATTCACCTCGGAAACGCCAGGCCGACGCCCGGCGGTTCAACGCGGCGTATTCCATCGGATTGGCTTCGACTTGCTTCGTGAAAAACGCGACCGCATCCTCCAGCGGCACGAGATCGGCCTTCTTGACCCAGCCGAGAACGCCCTCGCGCGTCTTGATTTGCACGTAATCGGTCCGCTCGGCGAAGACCCGATACTGATTCGCGCCCAAATAAACCCCTTCGTCCGCGTTCGGTTGCAGTCCGCGCGGCTCGGGGGCGGGATCCAGCTCGACATTGGAATGGCGAATGAAGACGATCTTGCCGACCCAGGTGTCCTTCGCCATCGCGTCCTTCGGCCGATCCGGGAGCGCGAGGAGCATCGGCGCGAGGAGGAAGGGGAGCGCGAGCATGGGGCAGCCTCCAACAGCTACATCTCGAGGCCGAACTCCGACGAGTTGCCGAAGTTGCCGTAGGTGAATCGATTCAGGAATCGGAAACAGGCGATGCCATCCAAGTCTTTTGGCGGGTTCGGAACGCCGAGAGCAGGAACATCATCATCGAAGCCCAGTAATGGAATCTGAATGCGAATCACGTAGAGCGGGTACGAACCGACGTAGGCGCCACTTACGGATACCATCTTGGTCGGCTTGCCACCACAATTAACGCAATCATCCTCGTCGAGCAGCAATTCGAAAGGCGATGACGCATTGCCTGCACCCGTGTCAGCCAACAACGTGCGCGGGATGCTGCCTCCGTTAGGTCCGAGGGAAAGTGCTATCTGGACTACTGGACGACCCTGTCAAACGTCCCGCCACAATACGCCCCAAACACCAGTCTATCACGGCTCGCCGCCGTTGGCTAGAATCGGTGCTTCCGCATTGCTGGAGTTGGCCGCGTGGTGCCAACAGAAGCTTGGCCAAGATCACGGAGGAGACCCATGCACGAGCACAAGGACGAGCAACGATCCCGTGAAAAAAAGGGGCGCGGCAAGTCGCGCTGAATCAACTCTGGACGCAATTCCCGGAGGCCGACCGGGAGGAGATTGCGAAGATCCTGGCACAGATGATGGCTCGGCGGATCCTTCCTTCGGAGCCAAAGGAGGGGTCGAATGAATAATCACCTCGGGGCTTTGTCTGAAGAGCCCAAAACCCATCAGTCGGTGCAAGGCACGTCGAGCGTCTGGGCGTCCACGAAATTGCAGGCACATCATCGGGACCGCTTGGTGATCGTTTACGCGCGTCAGTCCACTGCGCAACAAGTGCTCCAAAACAAGGAATCGACCGCCCGTCAGTATGCCCTTGTTGAACTTGCCATCGAACTTGGCTGGGCGCCGGACCGGATCGAATTCATTGATGAAGACCAGGCCCATTCGGGTTCGACGGCGGAAGGCCGTCATGGTTTTCACCGCTTGCTTGCGGAAGTCGGCCTCGATCATGTGGGGATCATCCTCGGCATCGAACTCGGTCGGCTGGCGCGGTCGAACAAGGACTGACATCAGTTGATCGAGTTGTGCGGCATTTTTCGCACCGTGCTTGCCGACCACGACGGGTTGTACGACCCCACCGACTTCAACGATCGGTTGCTCCTTGGTCTGCGCGGAATGATGAGCGACGCCGAACTGCACATCCTGCGCGGCAGGATGTATGAGGCCGTCCTGAACAAGGCACGTCGCGGCGACTTGTACCACCTGCCTCCCATCGGCTACGGCAGACGAAGCACGGTTGGTGGGACCCGCCGTTGCCTGCGGAACTGACGACGCCAAAGATGCGCGCGACACCGGCCGAGCAGGGCTGAGTGCGGCGCCGAATCGATGCATAGGTTCAAAGGCGGGCATCAACGAGAACCGTTGTCCGAACCACTCCGTGTTGGTATGTTATTCTCATTATTCCCCAGTTTGGAATTGGATGTCCTATGGCGGGGTCCCACCGATCTGCAAGCTCCGTGGAGTTGGAGCCCCATCTCGAACCTGGTGATCGCTTTGAAGTCGAGCGTGCCGGCCCGGATCAACTCCGACTGCTGACGGAACTCGGCAGCGCGGACCTATCCATTCACACGCTTCAGGATGCGCAAGGCCGAACGTTGCCGGCGTCCTTCGATCCGGAGAATCGTCTTCTGACGGTGGAGGATTTCGATCGAGCGCCGCCGGAGCGTCATGCGGCCTTGTGGCTGGAATATCAGGAACTGGGTCGATTCCTCCTGGTGGTCGAGCCGATGCCGCCGCATGGCGCCGACATCGAGCAGACCACGGAACAGGGACTGCGGCTCGCCTTCGACCAGCGCGATTGGGAACTGTTGCAAACGGCGCCTGCCCAGCCGACGGCAACGCTGGCGGAACTCGATCTTGCCCTGCGCGCCGCCCGCCTGGCGACCCACGCGGGTTTCGATCGGCTCATCTGCTTGCCGATGGTGCGCGACATGGAGCTTTTGGAGCACCAGATCCGCACGGCCAAGACGGTCTTGCAGCGCTTTCGCGGCCGAGCGCTACTGTGCGATGAGGTCGGTCTTGGCAAAACCATCGAGGCCGGGTTGGTGCTTTCCGAACTGGTCATGCGCGGGCTGGCGCGCTCCGTGCTGGTGCTGACGCCCCCGTCCTTGATTGAACAATGGCAAGGCGAGATGCGGCGCAAGTTCGCGCTCGAAATCGTCAACCAGGACGATCCGGCCTTCCGCCAAAAAGGCGCCGACGCCTGGACGCAATTTGATCGCGTGATCGTGTCGTTGCACACGGCCAAGCGCGAGCCGCATCGCTCCGCCATCCTGGCCCGGCAATGGGACCTGGTGATCGTGGACGAGGCTCACCACCTGCGCAATCGCAACACGCAGATGTGGAAGTTCGCCAGCGAGCTGCGCAAGCAATTCATCTTGCTCTTGACCGCCACTCCGGTGCAGAACAATCTCGATGAGCTCTTCAATCTGGTGACCCTGCTTGAACCGGGTCTGTTGAGCACGGCGAAGCAGTTCCAGCGCCGTTTCGTCGATCGCAAGGACAAGCTGACGCCGAAGAACGTCAGCGAGCTGCACGCCCTCTTGAGCGAGGTCATGGTGCGCAATCGGCGCAGCACGGTCGGTTTGCAGTTCACGCGCCGCTGGGCGCGCACCGACCGCGTCGTGCTGACCGCCCAGGAACGCGCCCTCTACGACGAGGTCACGCGCTTCGTTCGGCTTCACCTTCGGTCTGCCGGCGCGAAAGGCGGCATCGCTCGCATGGCCCTCATCGCGCTGCAGATGGCGATGGGCAGTTCCAGCAAGGCGGCGGCGAGCACGCTGCAAAACATGGCGGACAACGACAAGGTCGCCGCCGAAGATCGGGAGGCCCTCACGCAGCTTGCGCACCAGGCGCGCGGGCTCAGCGACCATTCCAAGGTCGATCGGCTGTTGCAGTTGCTCGACGAATATCCCGACAAGCTGGTCCTCTTCACACAGTTCCGCGCCACCCAGGAATTGCTGCAGCGACGCTTGACCGAAGCGCGACACAACGTCGCGGTCTTCCACGGCGGGCTGTCGCGTCTGGAGAAAGAAGCCGCCGTCGAACGTTTTCGCGGCCCGGCCCGGCTCTTGCTCGCCACCGAAGCGGGCAGCGAAGGACGCAACTTGCAGTTCGCCCATGCCGTCTGCAACTTCGATCTGCCCTGGAACCCGATGAAGATCGAGCAACGCATCGGCCGGCTCAGCCGCATCGGCCAAACCCACGACGTGCACGTCTTCAATCTCGTCGCCGCCGACACGGTCGAGGCCGCCGTCCTGCACTTGCTCGAGGCCAAGCTCAACATGTTTGAGCTGGTCATCGGCGAGATCGACATGATCCTCGGCAATCTGGAAGAAGAGCGCGAATTTCAAGAGGTGGTCGCCGACCTGTGGGCCGAATGCAACGATCAGGACGACTTCACGCGCCGCATGGAAGAGCTGGGCAATCGCCTGCTGGCCGCCAAGGACGCATACGTGGAACAACGTACCCACGACGACAAACTGTTCGGCGACCGCTTCGCGCCCGAGGCGTGATCGAACTCTCCCCTCTCCCGGTACTCCGGGAGAGGGGCCCGGGGGTGAGGGCCGTGCATTCAGTCGCGGACTGTGCTGCCCTCACCCCCAACCCCTCTCCCGGCGTACCGGGAGAGAGGATAATTAGCGCTCACATGGCGGCTCCGAGAAAGGACGATTCATCATGGCAACCGCAGCCGTGCACTCACCGCTCGAAGCATTCGTGCGCGATTATGTCGACGTGACGGGAGGCGTCTGGGACGAGATCGAGCCGCAAGTTTACGATTTGCTCTTGCCCGCGGAAGGCGCCGGCGCGGAGACAGCGCGCAGCTTGGACGGACGCGAGATCGTCCGCGTGGCGTTCGATCCGGAGGCCATTCCCGAGCATCCCGCGGCTCAGCTCGTCAGCTTCGGCACGCCACTCATGGATCGGCTCTTTGCCGATGCGATGCAGCGCGGCCGCTTCGCCCGGATGTACATCGTCGGCCTGAACCTGACGCCGCACGATCTCGCGGGCCGAGCGCAGCGCGCCTTCACGATGCCGGCGGACGCGCGTCTTCATGTCGAGCGCGTCCGACCGCTGCACTTTCCGCAGGCCGTCTTCTGGTTGCAGGGCACGTTCGTCAGCGATCAGAAAGAGCAGGAGATTGTACCCATCGCGCTCGATCTGCACTACGGCCGGCAGGTCCGCCATCTTGATGCGCTCCTGGATCACGCCCGCTTGTCCGAGACACCCGCTCTGCCGCTCCTGGAGGCACGGCACATGAGCCTCGCGTCGGCCTACCCGCTGGCTCGCGAGCAAGCATTGCGGACGGTCACGGCGATGGCGAACGCGCGACATCGCCAGCAGAGCGACCACACGGAGCGTCAGATCGCCCGCATGAACCGCTATTACGCTGACCTCCTTCACGAACTGAAAGAGCCGATGCAGCGAGCTTTAGATCGCGGCGACGACCCCGGCAAGTTCGCGGGCCGACGCGAGGCACTGCAGCGCGAGGAGAAAGTGCGCGTGGCCGAACTGCGTCAGAAAAGCACGCTGCATGTCCAGATTCGGCTCTTGAATGTGCTCGTGATCCAGCAAGCCAAGTTGCTGATTCATGCGACGGTGCAAACGGACAGAAGAGATGTCGAGCCAATGGAGTTGGTCTGGGACCCTCTCACGGAAGCGCTCGAAGCCGTCCCTTGCCCGCAATGCCAGCGTCCGACATTCGCCTTCACCCGCCCGCGTCGGGGCCGATTGGCCTGTCGGGACTGTGTCTCGTCCACGCCGATAACGGACAGAAAATCGCACCGATGAGAACGGCGGCCCAGCGCCACCCTCCGGCGCCCCCGAAAAGCGCATAACTCGTTGAACCGTTTCGTCTTTCCAAGGCTGAATACTCACGCACGAAGGAGGCAGTATGGCTGGTCCTCGTCGCAATGTTCAAAGTGCGCCGGTCATCAACGCGTCCCCCCAGATTTCCTGGACCGTCTCATAATCTTGCGCCATGTCAATGCAAAAGGTCTTCGCCGCATCGGGTTCCGTATTTTCCAATGCCCGCGCGACTTCGCTCCAGCGGTCAGCAACGATGGCAACCTTTCCGTTTGCAATGCCAACTTTCTTGCCAGCGTACGGCGATTGCGGGTTTTGTTGTGCGTCTTCATAAAGTTTGTTGGCCAATTCGCGGTTGGTTTCCAAGATCGTCGGCATCGCGCACCTCAGTTCGATTTGTTGCATATTCCCAAATGCTACCACAAAAGGGCTGACCAAGCGATTTGGCTCGCGACGTCACCTCAAGATCTCGTCCACCACATTGCCATGCACATCCGTCAGCCGATGATTGCGGCCCTGGTAGCGATACGTCAAACGCCGATGATCGATGCCCAGGCAGTGCAGCATGGTCGCATGTAAATCATGCACGTGCACCGGGTTTTCATCGATGTTGTAGCTGAAGTCGTCGGTCTGGCCGTAGCTCATGCCGGGCTTGATGCCGCCGCCGGCGAGCCAGAACGTGAAACAGCGTGGGTGATGGTCGCGGCCATAGTTGTCGTGCGTCAATGCGCCCTGGCAGTAGACCGTGCGGCCGAACTCGCCGCCCCAGATGACGAGCGTCTCGTCGAGCAAGCCGCGCGCTTTCAAGTCGCGGATCAACGCGGCCGACGGTTGGTCCGTGTCGCGCGCCTGGCCGCCGATCTGGCGCGGCAAGTTGACGTGCTGATCCCAGCCGCGATGGAAAAGCTGCACGAAGCGCACGCCGCGCTCGGAGAGACGGCGCGCGAGCAGGCAGTTGAACGCGTAGCTGCCGGGCGTGCGCACCTCGGGGCCGTACATGTCGAGCACGTGGCGAGGCTCGCGCGAGATGTCGGTCAATTCCGGCACCGCGGTTTGCATGCGATAGGCGAGTTCGTACTGGGCGATGCGGGTGCGGATTTCGGGATCGCCGGATTGCTCGAGCCGCATCTGATTGAGCCGAGCCAGATCGTCGAGCATGCGGCGGCGCGTGGCATCATCGACGCCGTCGGGATTCGAGAGAAAGAGTACGGGGTCGCCGGTGGAGCGGAACTTGACGCCTTGATATTGCGAGGGCAAGAAGCCGCTGCCCCAGAGACGATCGTAGAGCGGCTGATCGGCGGGGTTGCCTGAGCCTTGCGAGATCATGACGATGAACGCCGGCAGATCGCGATTTTCGCTGCCGAGCCCGTACGCCAGCCACGCGCCCATGCTCGGCCGGCCAGCCAATTGAGCGCCGCTTTGAAAGAACGTGATGGCCGGGTCGTGGTTGATGGCTTCGGTGTGCATCGACTTGATGAAGCAAAGATCGTCCGCGACGGTCGTCAGGTGCGGCATGAGTTCGCTGATCCACGCGCCCGATCGGCCGTGGCGTGCGAACCGGTACATCGACGGCGCAATGGGAAAGCGTTCCTGCGTCGCGGTCATACCCGTGAGGCGTTGGCCGCGCCGCACGGAATCGGGCAGGTCCTGGTTGAACAGGGAACGCAAGCTCGGCTTGTAGTCGAACAGGTCCATTTGCGACGGGGCACCGGACTGGAAGAGATAGATCACGCGTTTGGCGCGCGCCGCGAAATGGGGCAACTCCCCTAGACCGCGGACCTGGGCAGCAGCGCGGTCGTCGTTCATCAGGCACGCCAGCGCCGTCGCGCCGAGGCCGACGCCGGTGCGCTGAAGAAAATAACGGCGTGAAGCCAGCCGGATGGCGTCTTGGATGGAGTGCATCATGGATTGCCCCGTGAAATCTTCGTCGGACCCAAGTGCAGCCCATCTTACCAGATAGGCGGGACGGCGAGAACTCACAAAAACGGGAGGCGGTGGTGTCGACTTTGCCCCATTTCGGAATTCCATGTGGCCCGGCGTCCATTCTCTTGTTATCCTGGCGCGCAGCGAATGAACAGCGTTCGCAGTGTTAGTTATACTTAGTTATTGTTAGTTGTAGATAGCAACACCTTCGTGAGGGCGAACGACTCATGACCGATGCCGCCAAACAGGAGCTTTCCTTGCAAGCCGGCGCGATCTTCAGTCCCGCGGCGCCGATTCGCGAGAAGGATGTCTTTGCCGGACGCACCGAGCAATTGCACATGGTGATCGACGCGATTCATCAGAAGGGCCAGCATGCCTTGATCTACGGCGAACGCGGCGTCGGCAAGACTTCGCTCGCCAATGTGCTCGATGCTTTCCTGACGCCGCGCGAGAAAAAACAAGTGATCGCCCCGCACGTCAATTGCGACGGCAACGACGATTTCACCACCATCTGGCGCAAGATCCTCAATCAGGTGCCCATCAGTCAAGAGAAGCCCGGATTCGGCTTCCGCCCGGAAAACAAACGAACTATTTCCACTCTGGGCGAGGATCTTCCCGAGAAGATTACTCCCGACAATGTCTTGGCCATTTCTCACGCCCTCACGCGCAAGCATCTGTTTATTCCGATCATCGATGAGTTCGATCGGGTCTCGAAGCCGGAAACAACTCGACTGTTCACCGATACGATCAAGATGTTGTCGGACCAGTCCCCGTCCGCGACTCTGATTCTCGTGGGTGTTGCCGACAATGTGGAGGAACTGATCGCAGAGCATCAATCGGTCGAACGGGCCCTGGTGCAGGTGCGCATGCCGCGCATGTCGCGCGACGAGCTGGTGCAGATCGTTCGCAACGGCGTCGAGGCTCTGGGCATGCGCGTGGACGCCGATGCCAACGGGTTCATCGCTCTGTTATCGCAGGGGTTGCCTCACTACACGCATTTGCTGGGGCTTCATGCATTGCGGCAAGCGATCCAGCGCGATGACAAGCGGGTTCGCGTCAAGCATGTGGATTCGGCCATCCGCAAGGCGATCGACGGCGCGCAGCAAACCTTGCAGCGCGCGTATCATGCGGCGACGATCAGCCCGCGCAGCGATAACTTGTATCGGCATGTGTTGCTGGCGTGCGCGCTGGCGAATGCGGATCAGCTCGGCTATTTCGCGGCCGTCGATGTGCGCGAACCGTTGCGCCGGATCATGGGAAAGCCTTATGAAATCGCCGCGTTCTCCCGGCACCTCGCCGATTACTGCGACACCAATCGCGGCCCGGTGCTGGAACGAATCGGCGTGCCGCGGCGGCATCGCTTTCGATTCCGCAATCCGCTCTTGCAGCCGTTTGTGATCATGGAAGGACTGGCGCGAAGCCTGATCAAGCGAGGTGATTTGAGAAAGTCGGCGTCTTGACCGGCGGCAGCGACCAAACCCCGCATTCCTGCATGGACTGTCTGCTTTTTGATTACCCTTTCGTAATTCCCCGATTTTTTCTGTTTTTTTGCCACACGCGCCGTTTTTGTATTCTACATTTCTAGCAAGCCCGTCTGCGGCTCAAACACCGCGCCTTTGCGGTGGAGCCAGTCTTGGAGCAAGGTTGCACTTGGACGCAATCAGAGCGGCGCCATCCCGTCCGAAAAATCCCGTCCCGATGCATCCTTAATTGGATGCGGTGCGCTGTTCCCTAATTATTGCACGCGCCCGCACATCCCCCCTGCTGGATCATTGCTGTTGCTAACCTGCGCGCAGCCACGAGTTCATTCATCTTCGTTTGGACGGGGGTAACCATGTTCGCCGACTATCTGCAATCCTTGCTCGAAATCCTGGGCGTCGAGCCGCGCAAGCCGCTGCACCGCCAGGAAACCAAAAAACCTTTCAATCTCAGCCTCGACGCGCTGGAAGATCGCACGGTTCCTTCGACGATCACCGGGCACGCCTACACCGATCTCACCGGCAACGGCTTCAGCGCCGACGACACCGGCAAGCAAGGCGTCGAAATCCGACTGTTCAAGGATACGCACCAGAACGGCCGGCACGACGGCCGCGATCGGCTGATCGCCAAGGTCCTTACCGGCGCCGACGGTACCTATTCCTTCGGGAATCTGGGCGCGGGACGCTACTTCGTCGAGGAGAAGACGCCCAATGGATTCATTCAAACGGGCCCGACCGTCGGTGATTCGTACACGATCCGCGTCGGGAACAACCAGGTCGTCTCGGGCAAGGACTTCGATTATTTCAAACGTCCGGTTCGCGGCAACATCAACACGATCCGCTACACGGTCACGCACAACGGCACGACGCAGACCTTCCGCGAGCTGTGGAACCACGTGAGCTCGGGCGACACCGTCACCGTGTCGTTCAGGGTGGCCAGCAATTCGCCGCCGGTGCAGTTGTCGTTGGTGAGTTACAATTCGACCACTCCTCGATTCAACGAACGCACGCTGAGCCAGGACACGGTCCACGAATCTCAGACGGGGACGTTTGGCCCGGGCACGCACACAATGACGGTGCAGGTCCCGAACGGCTTCTTCAAGATTTACTTTGTGCGCGGTCCGGTCATCGATCATTTCGGCCCGGCGCGAAGCAACATTTCGTATCACGATCAACATCGCGTGATCGGCGTCGACTACGGCGGCCAGGTGGAACCGCCGCCGCCCCCGCCGCCGCCGGTGGTTCCCGGCACGCTCTCGGGCCACGTGTTCGACGACGCCAATCGCGACAACGTCATCAACGCGGGCGACGGTGGCCTCTCCGGCGTCGTCATCCAGCTCACGGGCACCGATCACCTCGGCCAAGGCGTATCGCTGTCCACCATCACGGACGCCGACGGCGACTACGTGTTCGCAAACCTGCTGCCGGGCACTTATGCGATTTCTCAAACCGTGCCCAACGGCTTGACCGCGGTGGCGGACGTCGTCGGCACGCTCGGCGGCAATCCTGCGTCGTTCACGTTGATCGATCAGATCGTCGTCGCGAGCGGCCAAACCGGCGTCAACTACGACTTCCTCAATCAGCAGCCGGCCCCGCCGCAACAGGGCAGCTCCATCAGCGGCAACGTGACGCTGCAAGATGGCGTGGGCGGACCGTTCGTCCCGGGCGCCGGCATCACGGTTCAGTTGATCGATTCCGACGACAATCAAATCTCCGTGACGACCGATTCGGAAGGCAATTACACCTTCAACAACGTGCTGAGCGGGCCGGGAATCTCGTACACGATCCGGTTCGTCAATCCCAATTCGTCGTTGTACCAGTCCGCTCCAATGCTGTCGGTGGACATGTTCACCGAAAACCTGGTCGTGACGGGAATGAACGGCGTCTTCAACGCTCGCGAAAACGTTTAAGCGGGCAGGTCGAACAAAAAAGCCCGCGGCCCATGCAAGGTTTCCTTGCGTGTGCCGCGGGCTTCGTGTTTTTGCGGCCAATGTAGTCATCACGCTCCGCGTGATGACTTTTGGCCCTCGGTCCCAGGCTCTGCCTGGGACCGCACTGCCGCGAGGCTCTGCCTCGCCGTACCGCGTGGGATTCTGGCCCACCGCAGGTTCGGCGAGGCAGAGCCTCGCGGCATTTGCGTCCCAGGCGGAGCCTGGGACGCAGAAGAAAAAACCACACGCGCGGAGCGTGATGACTACATTACTTCTTTTTCTTCTTCTTCATGTATTCGGCGACGATCTTGGCGGGATTTTCGTTGAACGCGTCGCGGCAACCAGAGCAGCAGACGTAATAAGTCGTGCCCATGAACGTGACCGGGATGGTGCCCAGGCCGCCGGTGACGACGCATTCGGGTTTCTTGCCGCCGGCTTCGGTGCCGAACGTCACGCCTTCGCGGGTGTAGCCGACTTGCAGTTTCTTCGAATACAACGTGCGGCCATCGGGCTTGATCCAGAGTTCATAGACGAGGCGATCGCCGTCGGGGCTCGTCAGCTTGAGTTGCTCGGTGTCGCCGGCGTCGTTGACGCGTTCGACGATGAGGACGCTCTTCTTCATTTCGCCAACAAAGTCGGCTTTCTGCCCCGCCTTGTCGATGAGCGTGACCTTGTATTTCGACTTGTCGGCCAAAAAGCGCACTTCGCCGCTCTTGTAGAGCTTGCTGTTTTCCAGATCGAAGGACATCCAGCGATCCTTGTCCTTGAAGCGCCAGCTCCAGTTGGCCTTTTCGGTCCAGAAGCCCTTGGCCTTGTCGTTGGCGGTGCCTTTCCAGCCGCCGATGAAGTCCTGGAGTGCTTCGAGGCCGGTTTTGTCCTCGTCGGCCGACTTTTTGCCGGCGTCGGCGAGCGGCACGAAGGCCAGGGCGAGGATCACGATTGAACAGAGTCCGATGCGCATGGAGATCCCTCGATGTTCCGCTTAATGGTTCAAGTGTTCATTGGACGTTTCGACCAAATGCTTCGTTCCAGCTATTTTTTGCCGTTCTTGTGGCGGGCTCGCAACTCGGCCAATTCGCGTTCGGCGTCGACCCCCGCGAATCGCTGCGCTCATCGCGGGGCTTGGTGATGGTTGTCAGGGCAAGTCGAGGACGTACACCGTCGTATTCGCGTTGGCGGTGACGATCTGGCGGCTGTCCGACGAGAACGCGAAGTTGATCAGAAACATGCCATGATGCTTGCCGAGGTCCCAACTGCGAAGCTCCTTGCCGGTCATGTCCCATGCCTTGACGACGTTGTCGCCGCCGACGGTCGCGAAGTACTGGCCGTTCGGGCTGGCAAGGCACGCCAGAATTCGGCCGGTGTGCCCCTTGAAGGTCTTGAGCACCTCGCGGCCTTGAATCTTGGCGATCTTGATGTCGCCGTCTTCGCTCGTCGCAATCAAGGTCGAGCCGTCCGGCGTCAGCGCCAGGTCGGCGACGCCCACTTTTTCGAAGAGGTTCCAGTCGCCGCCGTCGGCAATTTTAGCTTTGGGTTGCTTGTCCACCTGCATCTCCCACAAGCGGACGCTGCCGTTCTTCGCTCCCGTGGCCGCAAGCTTGCCGTTGGCGCAGAAGGCGAGCGAGTTGATCTTGCGGTTGCCGTTCTTCTGACTTTCGACGAACTCCGGCTTTCCGTCCTTGTCGTCCAGGAGCGGAGCACCGGTCTCCAGATCGATCCCTTCGACGATGGTGCTGGTGCTGGCATCGCCCACGGGGAGCCACACGAACAACGACTTGCCCGTCGGATCCAGCGCAATATACGGCGAATAGCGGCGCAGCTTCTTCATCGTGTTGAGCTGCTCCTGCGTGCGCGGAATCTCGCGCGGCGGCGAGATTTCCCACAGGCGAATCGCCGCGTCGCCGTCGCTGGAAATGAGCCGTTTGCTGTCCGGCGTGAACACCAGATACATGACCGCCTCCGTGCAGCCGGTCAGCGTCGCGATCTCGACGCCGGTGTCGCGGTCCCAGATCTTGATTGTCTTGTCCACGGAACCGGTCGCAATCATCTTGCCGTTCGGACTGACGGCGACGCACTCGACCGCGCTGGTATGCTCCGCCAACAGCGGCAGCTCGCGGCTCGTGATTTCCCAGATTCTCATGCGGCGGTCAACGCTCGCGGAGATGACGTGATAGCCGTCCTTGGAGAACGCGACCGACGTGACCCAGTCCTTGTGTCCCTTGAAGGTTTGCACTTCCTTGCCCGTGTTGCCCTCGATTTTCCACAATTTGATCGTTTGATCCGCGCCACAGGAGACGAGGTGAACATTGTCCTTGCGAAACGCGACCATGCTGACGGGGCCGCTGTGGCCGGTCAAGCGGATCACATTGGTTCCGGGCGTTGCCATCGGCCAAACCAGCACGGCCATGTCCGCGCCGCACGACGCGAGATACTGTCCGTTCGGACTGTACGCGACGCCGTTGACCGCGACGCCGTGGGCGTTCCAGCTTTGCTGCAGCTTGCCTTTGCTGGCTTCGTACAATCGAATCGTTTGATCGATATTGGCGACGGCGATTTGCTGGCCGCTGGGACTGAAGACGACGCCGGCGACGATCGACGGATTGTCGTTGATGGTGTAAAGCGGCTTGCCCGTGTCGGCGTCCCAGACGATGATGCGCCGATCGGACCCGCACGACACGATCTTCTTGGAGTCCAGCGAGAAATCGAGGAACGTGATCGTGCCGATGTGTCCCTCGCCGGTGCGCAGCGCCTTGCCGGAGTCGGCCTCAAAGATGCGCACGACTTTGTCGGCGCCGCCGGAAGCGATGAGCTTGCCATCCGGGCTGTACTGGGCGACGGTGGCGGGCCCAGTGTGGTCCTTGATCGTGAAGGCGACGTTGCCGATGTCGCGGTTCCAGACGCGCACCGTCTTATCGGCGCTCGCCGTGAGGATCTTCGTGCCGTCGGGGCTGAATACAGCGGTCCAGACGGGGCCGTCGTGGCCTTCGAAATCGCGCGACTGCATGACCACGTCGAAATCCCACAGGCGCACCGCGAAATCACTCGAACACGACGCGAGCCGCGTGCCGTCCGGCGTGAAAACAAGGTGGTTGACTGCACTTTTGTGTGCGTTTTTGAATTCGCCGATCTTCTGGTACGTCTCCGCGTCCCAGTTTGAGATGGTGCCGTCGTAGTTGCCGACGAAGAGCGATTTGCCGTCCTTCGAATAGACCGCACACTTGGGCGGGTTGCCCGCCGGCGTGTTGAGGATAAAGCGCGGCGCGGCGACCTGGCCCGGCGCGTCCGGCTGCGGCGTCGCATAAAACTTGATGCTGAACGGGCTGATGCGGACCAGCGTCTTGTCGTCCGGGCTGAACGTCAAATGATAGGTGCCGCCGTTCGGATCTTGCTGAATCCAGTACGCGGGCTGATTGGCGTTCGTGACAAAGAGGGGATATTGAAAGAGCCGGACATTGCCGTTGCCGTCGCCGACCGCGAGGATATTGCCTTCGTGGTTCATGCATATTGTTTCGATGAGATTCTGGAAGTCGCGCACCTCGCGCACCAGATTGCCGGTGTCGGTTTCATGGACGAACAGGCCGTTGGGCGGATTGCCGGGCACGTTGAGCTGGCCGGTGAAGACGTGCTTGCCGTCCTTCGAAAGCGCGATCGATTTGACTTCTTCGCCGGTCGCCTTGATCGTCGTCTTGTCCTTGCCGGTGTTGGCGTCCCATATCTTGATGGCTTTTTCATTGCCGGCCGAGGCGATGAACTTGCCGTCCAGGCTCCACGCCAGGCAGCGGACCTTCGATTTATGGCCCGCGTAGATGACCAGCTCATGTCCGTTGGCGAGGTCCCAGATGCGGACGGTCTCGTCATGCGACGCGGTCGCCAGGCGCAGGCCGTCGGGGCTGAACGCCAGCGCAACGATTGGGCCGTTGTGGCGCAGACGCAAATTGCCGATGATGCGCGACACGTGGTCGGGCACGCCGATCGGTTGATAGGGAAGTTGCCAGCGCGCCTGGCGAATCGCTTCGCTGGCTTGCAGCAAGCGACCGCCGGCGAGGGCCGCCTCGGATTTCTTGGCAAGTTCCTCCGCCTTGTCCATGAGCGCGGGGATGAAGCGCTTGGCGGTGCCTTCCTTGGTGATCTTGTCGCGCTCGGCGGCGTATTTCGCCTGGAGCGCCTTGACCTCGTCGGCGGTCGGCAGCTTCGTCGGTTGCGCCTTGAGCGCATCACCGGCGGCGAAGATCGCCAGGGTTGTCAGGATGATCCGCAAGGTCGAAAACAACGTCTTTCGCATGGTCGATTCTCCCGCCGCGCCCGGTTGGATCGCGATTCATTGATAATGAAGAGTATATTTGAGCCGGCGGCAGTTGCACAAGAGGCTACATGACAAAGACGAATCAGACAATGGAGTCATCACGCTCCGCGTGATGGAGTTTGTCATTGGCTCAAACGATCTTTAATACTTGTGCGAGTGATGCCGAGATTCCATCACGCGGAGCGTGATGACTACTTTGGCGCGCTTTGCAAGGGAACATGCTCCTTGCATGGAGCATGCCGCCGCCGTAGAATGTGCCATGTTGATCGCGGTTCGTCCGGTGGCATGCGTAATCTTACCGATGTTTGTTCCGCTCAACCAAACGGAGGTATTCATCATGTTGCCGAAATTCTCGGGCGCGAGTCAAGATATTTTCGACAATCAAACGCCGAGGGATAAGGTCGCGATTGCCATTCAGTTCGCGGAACATGCGGCCGGCGAGGCCGAGTGCCATCGCTTTGGCCAACTCATCGCCTATATGTGCAACTGCAAAATGATCAAAGGCCCAATGAAAACTTTGGTGCGGGCGGATGAGAAAGTCGGCAAAGACTACAAGGGCGATTGGTCCAAAGTGAAAGATCTCGTCCGCATGACGATCCTCGCGCCGACCCCAAACGATCTCGCGCTTGTAGCGGAAAAGATCCGCGTGATGGGGGTCATGCCCCCTTGGTGCATCCTCAAGGACGAAGAGCCCAAGGCGGATACCGACCCGTGCGGCTATTCGGGGCTAAACTTCGTCCTCCAAAAGAACCGGCAAGGTTCCGTTGGCGCGAAAAATCAGCCTCCCGTGGCCCCACCGCCCGATGTTCAGGGCATCTCGAACGCGCAGTGGGCGAAAACCGTGCGGATGGAGATCCAGGCGAACGTCCCCGAAATGATCTACGGCAAGGAATGCGAGGAGGACTTCATCAAAATGCTCGGCGCGATCGGCCAAGACCAGTTCGACAAAATGAAGGCAAAGCTCAAAATCGTCGGCGGGCTGGGCCACGTCTTCTATGAGATCAGCAAATCGAATGACGCAAATGTCGGAACTCAAGAAACTGCCAAGGCTCTCAGTAAGAGATATTATGAGTACCTCCGGGACCCTAAGCTCTATTCTGCTCCGAAGTTCATAAGGCTATGCCACGATCTGGCCCCCTTCGTCGAGGTGAACAATAGGTTTTTTCGAAAGCACCCCGTCCGCGCGATTTCGCTTGAACACGCGCCTGCTCCCGTCAAGGCGGCTGGCCCCAAAGTCGGGAAACTGCCGATGCCGATAGGCTTCAAATAAGAGACTGCGAGATAATAAACTGCGCGATTTGACGGTGAAACACGGCTCGGCAGGAGCCTCGCCCTCCCGATGCCGCGTGTTCCTTTCCTGATTTTCAACAAACCGCCGCGGGTGCGGACCGGCGCAAAAAACAGCCAGGCGCGCTTTCGACGCGCGCCTGGCGTTTCCACGTTGGCTGCGTGTCTAGTTACCAAAGATGCGGCGAAAGAACCCGCTGCTCTTCTGATCGGGCTTGTCGGTGGTCGGCTTGACGTCGGCGTCGGCTTGCTTGCTGTCAACTTTCCGCCGTAGCGTGTTGAGCCGTTCCTTCAGCTGCGGATCGCGGGCCGTTTGTTCGATCTCGCGATTCAGCTCCGCTTTCAGCCGTTGCGCTTCCTGCCGTTGCCGGGCCATCTCCGCTCGTTCCTTGGCCATGGCCATTTCCATCTGACGCATCTGCGTCATCATGTCTTCTTCGTCTTGTTCGAGCTGTCGGCGTTGCTCTTCCAGCTCGCGTTTGAGGCGCAGGATTTCCTCGGCCTGGCCCAATCGCGTGGCGCTGGCCATCGGCGCCGGGGCCGGCGCCTCGCCAAGATCGACGCTTTCCTGCATCTCCTGGATTTTCTGGTGCAGGCCGCGGATCACTTCCGATTTCTCTTCCATCAGCGCCTCGTAGGCGCGCTGCCGCTCCACCCAGAGTTCCTCGCCGCGCCCATCGACCAGGGCTTCCAGTTCGCGGATGCGCCCTTTCAACTCGGCATTTTCCTGACGCAAACGCTCCAGGTCCTCGGACGGTTCCGCCGGGGCCTTTTCGTCGGTAGGATGATGAAACTCCTCCAGCAGCTCCTGGTTGGCCGCCGAGAGGCGTTTCAGTTCTTCTTCAAATTCGTTGAATTCGAATTGCTCGCCGTCAGAGGGGGGGGCGGATGCGCGCGAAGCATCCACGGTTTTTGCGGGTGCCATCTCTCTGTCTCCGAGGATCCGTTAGGGAGCCGCACGATGGTTCCGAGGCATCGCGCAGTGTCGTTACATTCACTATAGCTTGCATTTTCGGCGTGCGCGGCAAATTCGACCGCGAAAATCCATGTTGTGGACCGTTAAAACCAAATGAAAACCGGGCTATCGGCTAACAAACACTCTCAGCGCCAGTTGTACATGCAGACGTGAAAAGCCGCATTTTCGGCGCAAGTATTGCAATTGCGCTCATTCCATGGGTGAGCGCCCGACTACCAAGGAGAATCCCATGAATTCCCCCAAGCGACCCATAAATGGAAAGAACAATGTGAACGCAACGGCTCCGGAGTCGCCGCCGAGTTGGCAGGCCAAGGAGCGCGGCCCGCCTGCTTGAGCCGGTCACGCACCTGACTCGCCTTCGACTTTTGGAAAAAGGTCCGGCTCAATCTGCAAGCCGAACACGAGCTTGTTGAACTGGTTGTAGAGCCCCACGACCGCCAGCACTTCGCGCATGCCTTCCGCATCGAGGCCAAGCTTTTGCGCCGCCGCCAGATGCGAGTTGATGCAATAATCGCAGCCATTGGTGATCGACACCGCCGCCGCGATGATTTCTTTTGTCATCAAATCGAGCTTGCCGGGCTTCATGATCGCTTTCACCTGACTCCAGCACAATTCCAAATGATCGGGGTTCGCCGCCAGCGCTCGCCAGATATTGGGGATGCGTTCGATCTTGCGCGTCGCCTTGATGTCGTCGAAGATCGCGCGGACCTTCGGATTGGCGGTGTTCTCGTCTACCAATTTGACCGTCGGCATGATGACCTCCTGTGATGATAATTCTCAAGCCCCGGGATGAGCGCAGCGATTCCCGGGGGTTGTCCTTCAAGGCGGCGTCAATTCTGCCTTTATGCCCTGTTTGTCGCCGCTGACCTGTGGCTCCTTCGCTTTCAGCAAATCCCGAATCTCCGTCAACAACTTCTCCTGCGTCGTCAACTCCACCGGCTACGGCTCCTCCGGCTTCGAAGCATGAATCGCATAAACCAGCTTGACGAGCCAAAATACGCAAAACGCGATGATCAAGAAATCGATGCCAGCCTGCACGAACGCGCCGTATTTTACTTTTACGATCTCCTCGGAAATCGGATTCTGGAAGTCATAACTGAGCTTGGCGAGATCGACTCCCTGCGTCGCCATGCCGATAACCGGCATCAACACATCGCCGACCAGGGACGTGACGATCTTGTTGAACGCCGCTCCGATGATGACAGCGACCGCCAAATCGATGACGTTGCCCCGACGGATGAACGCACGGAATTCGTCAAACCAGCGCATGGGACGGCCTCCAGATGGATTGAGGATATCGTTGCGACTTTGCCGCGGTCGTCAATAGCGCGTTTCAATCGGAAATTGCGTGGCTTGCGCAAGTTCAATGCCGGCCCGCGTTTTCTCGTTAATCCGCGAGAGCCCCTGCTTGTTCGTGCGCGCCGGGCGGCGTAAAATGCAGGGGACGATCGGATCGTCCGCCTCGTTCACCTCTCACCCATCAAGGAGGTCGCATCATGCGACGTCTGTGTGCACTTTCCGCCGTGTTCTTCGTCTGCGCCGGCATCTTCCTCGGCTGCTCCACTCAGCAAGCGAAAAAAGAAGACGACAAGAAAGTCGCGATCGATCCCAACGTCAAGGTCGATCCGATCAAGGGCAAGACCGGTGACGACAAGAAGCCCGAGAACAAGAACGGCGGCGGGCCCAAGGCGGTCGCCGACGACAAGCAGGACAAATACGAGGAAGCCCTCGCCGACGCGCTGTCCGCCCTCGCCGAACGCAAGTGGGCCGACGCGCTCGAGGCATTCGAGGCCGCGAAGAGCTTTCAGGACACCGAGTTCGTGCAATCGGAAATCACTAAGCTCAAGGCGCGCGTCGATCAGCAAGGCGTCGCCAAGAACACCGTCAAGAATATTGAAACCGTCCTCAACGACGGCGACGCCGACGAAGCGGCCAAGCTCGCTGCCGAGGCGCTGCGAGAATTCGGCGACGGCGACGACGCGGAAAAACTGATCCAGTTGCGCATCCAGGCCGAAGCGGTACGCGACGCCGAGAAGAAGGAAGGCGCCGACGTCCGTTACACGCGCTTCAAGAAGGAAGGCGACGTCGCGATGCAGGAGAAGAACCTGCGTGCCGCCGCGCTCGCATACGAACAGGCGCTCGAAGCAAAAGCGGACGATGGCTTGCAAACGACCTATGAGGGCATTCGCACCAAGCTCGACGAATATGACGCCCTGCGCAAGAAGGGCCTGCAGCTGAGCAAGGACCCATTGCAACTCGAAGAGGCGCTCGCCGCGTTCAAGGGCGCCGTCGCCGCGTGGGACACGCTGCAAATTCGCGCCGACATCGACGACGCGCAACTCGCGCTCGCCAAGCGGCGCGACACCGTCGCCGTCGCCGATTTCGAGATGCGCAATGACGTCGGCATGCCCGGCGCCGGCGCCGCGCTCGCGGAGGAATTGCTGCCGCGTTTGAAGGCGCGCTACGATCTCGTCGAACGTAACCAACTGAAACAAGTGCTCGGCGAATTGAACGTGCAGCAGGGTTTCCTCGACGATTTCAAGCAGCAACAGCAGATCGGCAAGTTGGCGAACGCCCGTTATCTCGTCGTCGGCAGCGTGCAACGGCTCGTCGGCGTGACCGTGCGGGCCCGCCTCGTCGATACACGCACGGGCTTGATCGTGCAGTCGGCGAAGATCGTGTCCGATGACATGGAAGACGCGATCAACGACATTCCCAATCTCGCCAAGCAGCTCTTGATGAACGACGAAGCGAAGATGCAGTTCGAGGAGGAGATGCAGAAGCAGGTCGCGAAGCCCGCGGAGAAGGCGCCGGACAACGCACCGCTGCCCCCCGCGCCGCTCGCGCCCGCCGCCAACGCGCCGGCCCAGCCGCCCCCGCCTCCGCCGATGGTCAATCCCGCGCCGCCGGTGTTCGCCCAGCAGAATCAAGCCGTCTTCAAGAACTTCGCCCCGCCGCCGCAGGTGTTCGTGCAGCCGCAGGTCGATCCGCTGCAAGAGCTGGCCCGCAATCGCTTGCTGTATGCGACGATCGAGATGGGCGACTTCCTCTTCCGCGTCGGCCGATTTCGTGAAGCGGAACGGCGATTCGAATTCGCATTGGCTCTCGCGCCCGATAACTTCGACATCCGCCTGCGCCTGGAGCGCGTGCGTCCGCTCGTGCCGCCGGCGGCGTTCACATTCATTCGGCCGCGCATCGCGATCATGCCGTTCATGACGGTGCGTCTGACGCCGTTCGGCCCGCCGACGTACCTGAGCTACTGGACGCCGCGGCACCTGTCGCCGTACTTCGCGTGGCGTTACGACGTCGTCGATCCCGATGAAGTCTACTGGTACATGGGCCGCATGGGCTTGACGATGAACGATCTGCTCGTCGATCCCAGCGCCCGCCGCTGGTTGGGCCGCGCCATCGGCGTGCGTTACTTCGTGTTCGGCAATCACATCGAGACGGCGAGCTTCGATGTCAACACCTATTTGATTGATGCTGAACTCGGCTATCTGCAAGGCGGCGCGACGATCAACGTACGCGACGTGCATGAGCTGAAACTTCGGCTGCCGGAAATCGCCGAGATCACGATGTTAAACCCCGCCGAGCGTGCCGCGTATTTGGCCAACGCGAATCAACAGCGTTTCGTGCGCTTGTTGGCCGACGGCCGGCAGCACATGGCCCAGCGCCGCTTCCACGACGCGATGCGCGAGTTCGAAGCCGCGCTGCAAATCTATCCGAACAACGTGCAGGCCCGCGTGCTCTTCGAACAGTCGCGGCAGCAAGCGGTGTTCATCGACTTCACCGTCACGCGCCGCACC
>DAIOGM010000023.1:27001-31832 GCA_036745215.1 Gemmataceae bacterium | reverse complement strand
GGGGAATAGAGCCGCATCGATTCTAGGGCGACCGTTTCGGTAAACTTGAGCCTGGGCCAATCGTCCGCGGTCGGCGTGCGGCCTTGAAGCACGGTGTCAATTTCGTCGAGCAATTTCTGCTCCGCGGCGGGATGCTGGGCCAGGAGATACCACGCCCAGGACAGCGTCAGCGCCGTCGTTTCGTGGCCGGCCAGAAAGAGCGTCATCGCTTCGTCACGCAGTTGCTTGTCGTTCATGCCGCCGCCACCCCGTTCGTCGCGCGCGCTCAGGAGCAGGGAAAGCAGGTCTTCAGGCTGGCCGCTCGTCGAGTGCGACGGATATTGGCGGCGGTGGCTGATGATGCGGAAGAGAATCGCGTCGAGCTGTCTGACCGCGCGGGTCATGCGAAGATTCGCCGGCGTCGGGATCCACGATGGCAACGGCAGCAGACTGTTGAATCGTTCCAGAAAATTGGCCTGAGCCACGTCCATCGCTTCAGCAATAGCGCGGGCGTCGTCATCGACCTCGGCGCCGAACAACGTCTTCGCGGCAATGTCGAGCGTGACGCGCATCATCTCGGTGTGAATGTCGCGCTTCTCGCCCGGCTTCCAGCCGGCGAGCTGCCGCTCGGTCGCCGCGACCATCGCGGGGGCGTAGCTCTTGATGCGGCTCGCCAGGAAGATCGGCTGAATCAGGCGGCGCTGCTTGAGCCAAAAGTCGCCGTCGCTCGTCAGCAGGCCGCGGCCGAAGATGCGCGGGTTGATACGCAACGCAAAATGTTTGATGAAATGCCTCGATTTACTGACGAGGATTTCCTCGATCGCGTCGGGATGGCTCGCGAGGTAAATGGGCCGATGAGCGAAACGGAGCTTGACCATGTCGCCGTAGTCGCGGGCGCAGCGCGTGTAGAACTCGAGCCGATGCTTGCGAAAGTCCGGAAGGTTGCCGCCGAGCCAGTGGCCTTTGGGTCCAGTCGGCACAAGCAGTTGACTCATAATCCCATCGCTCCGAAGAAACGGCGCACATGCCACAATGACGAAGGACGAATGACGAAAGAAGCACGAATGACGAATCCCGAATTCAGCGTGGATCCATTGCGTTCGTCATTCGGATTTCGTCATTCTTTCGTCATTCGTGCTTCGGCTTTCGACATTTCTGCCTTTGTCTGCGTGCATCTGCGGCTTCAATTCTTATGCTATGCAAGGGGAACCTATGTCGTCGAAATGGTACTGGCTGATCGCGATCGTCGTCCTGGCGCCGATCGTGTTGTTTTACGTGCTGAGCTTCAGCGCCGGCCGGCCGACGAACCTCGGCGTCAAGGACGGCAAGCTCGCGGCGTGCCCGGCGTCGCCGAACTGCGTTTCGACGCAGGCGGATGATGAGGGACACAAGATCGACGCGATCGCCTTCGATGGATCCGCGGCCGACGCAATGGCGAAATTGAAACTGGCGATCGCGCCGTTGCCGAGGTCGCACGTGGTCACGGAGACGGCGGATTATCTGCACGTGGAATGCACGAGTTTGATCTTTCGGTTTGTCGATGACGTGGAGTTTTGGATCGATGCTTCGAATCGCGTGATCCATTTTCGCTCCGCGTCGCGCGTTGGGCATGGCGATCTCGGCGTCAATCGGGCGCGGATGGAAGCGATTCGGGCGGCGATGGCAAAATAGCCGCTTGCGGCTTCGCGCTCGCATGGCGCCAAGCGAGCGCTAAACCGCAAGCGAGGGATGTCGGCACTTCATGGAATATCTTTGGCTCTGTCTCTCGGCGGTCGCGGCGGGGGCGGTGAACGCCGTCGCGGGAGGCGGCACGCTGCTGACCTATCCGGCCCTGACCAGCGTCGTCGCGGAGAAAATCGCCAACTCGACCAGCACCGTCGCGCTCTTCCCCGGCTCGTTCGCCAGCGTCTGGGGCTACGTCAAGCTGCTGCCCGCGTGCAAGCGCTGGATCATCTGGCTGACGGCGCCAAGCCTCATCGGCGGGGCGCTGGGCGCCGCGCTCGTTGACGATTCGTTCCGCTTCGTCATTCCCTGGCTCATCCTGCTGGCGTCGATCTTGTTTCTCTTGCAGCCGACGCTGGCGCGCGTCTTCAAAACCCAGGCGGCCGCGGTGGCGGAGCCGTCGCGAAAAATGCTCGCGGTCATCGTGCTTGCGCAGTTCTTGATCGGCATCTACGGCGGCTACTTCGGCGCGGGCATCGGCATCCTCATGCTCAGCTCGCTGTCCTTCCTGGGCTTAAAGGACATTCACGAAACCAACGCGCTCAAATCGTTCCTCGCGTTTTGCATGAATATCGTCGCCGCGTCCATTTTCATGGCCAAGGGCATGGTGAAATGGGATTACGCGGTCGCGATGGCGATTGCTGCGATCGTGGGCGGTTATCTCGGAGCGCGATTTTCTGTTTTGCTCAAGCCGATCGTCGTGCGCTGGATGGTCATCGTCATCGGGTTCAGTCTGGCGGCGTATTATTTCGTCAAGGTGTATGGTTAACGACGTTCGCGGCGCCGCGAACTTGAACGCTTGTGAACATTTCGCGAAATTTCCCTGTTGCGTCCCGCACATTCCGTGTAAAAATAACTCATAAGGCTCACACCACCGCGCGTCGAATTGCGCTCCCGGAATCTTAACGTTTGTTCACGCTTGTCTGCCGACGAGCGCCAAACCTCACGCGGCTTGAAACACCTTACTTCGCAGAGGTTCACGATGTTTGCTGCTCACTGGCTTCGCTACAGCGCCGCGCTTTTGGTGTGCGGCGGAATTTATTTCGGCTTCGTCTCCGCGCAACCGGGCGACGCCAAAAAACCGATGCAGTTGCCCCTGCAGCCGCCGCTCGTCTTGAAGATCAACGGTGCGCCCGAAAACGTCGATGACCTCATCGGCATGGAAAAACACGTGCAGCGCGTCATCGAACGCGTCATGCCCGCCGTCGTCAGCCTGAAAATCGCAAACGGCCAAGGCTCCGGCGTCATCATCAGCGAGGACGGTTACATCCTCACGGCCGGCCACGTCTCCGGCAAACCGGGACAGACCGCGTACATTACGTTGCTCAATGGCAAGCAACTCAAAGGCAAGACGCTCGGCCGAAACAGCGGCATCGACAGCGGCCTGGTCAAAATCATCCCCGACGACAACAGCAAGGACATGAAGTATCCGTTCCTCGAAATGGGCAAATCGGGCGACCTCAAGAAGGGCCAATGGGTCATCGCGCTCGGCCATCCCGGCGGGCAACGGCCCAATCGCCCGCCGCCGCTCCGCCTCGGCCGAATCTTGATTGCCGATCCTTTTATCATTCAAACCGATTGCACGCTCGTCGGCGGCGACTCCGGCGGGCCGCTCTTCGACATGACCGGCAAGGTCGTCGGCATCCATAGCCGCATCGGCGACAAGAAAATCACCGACAACGTCCACGTGCCAATTGACACCTATCGCCAAAGCTGGGACCGTCTCGCGAAAGGTGAAAGCTGGGGCGGCCCGCTCGGCAGCGTCGAGATCGTGCGCTCCATGGGCGGCAAGCTGGTCTTTGAAAAGAAGGATTCGCTCACCAAGGACGATCCGACCATGCCGTCCCCGTCCGACAAGGCGCAACAATCGCACTTCAAACGTTACAGCTATCGCATGAAGGCGGGGCACACGTACACGGTCGATCTCATTTCCAGCGACAAATCGGGCACGAAGCTCGACACGTATCTGCGCTTCGAAAATCCCGAAGGCAAGCTGATCGCGGAGGACGACGACGGCGGCGGCTTCCCACACTCGCGCATCGTCCACAAGGTGCTCAAGGACGGCGATTATCGCATCGTCGCCACGTCGTTTGAAGCGGATCAAACGTCGCCATTCACGCTGAAGATATTCGAAGCCGACTTCAAGGACTATTTGGTGACGGGTCAGGTCGATCTCCTCAAGACGATGAAGATCCCGCCGCCGATGATCGTGCCCTTGGTGGAGAAATTTGCCCAGGCCAAGGTGCCATTGCACATCAACGCGCTGTTGATCAATGACAAGGGCGACCCGCTGCCCAACAAGGAAATCACGGTCCAGTGGGAGCAGGGCAAGGAGACGCTCAAGAGCGACGGCGCCGGAGTGGTTCGCTGGGCGCTCGCCAAGGAGAAAAGCAAGAAGCTAAGCCTGCAACTGCCGACGGGCACGCGCGCCATGGTCGCGGTGACCGACGCCAAGGGCACGTCGCTCGGCTTGTTCAGCAAGGACGATCCAAGCGTCGAGAAGGTCAAGAGCGCCGGCGGACCAATCGTCAAGACGATCGACGGCACGATCAAGAAGAGCGACCCGTTCGACCTGGAACGCGAAAAGTGCTTCCGCCATGTGCATGATTTCAAGATGCAAGCGGGCAAGACGTACACGATCGACCTGGCGAGCGAGGAGTTCGACGCTTACCTGCGTCTGGAAAACGACGACGCGGGCAAGCTGATGGAAGACGATGACGGCGCGGGCAACATGAACTCGCGTCTGGTGTTCACGCCGCCCGGCGCGGGGACGTATCGCATCGTCATGACGACGTGCGATCCGGGGCAGGCGGGCGTCTATCGTCTGACCATTCGTGAGACTGACGCCAAGCCGGCGGATCCCAAGAAAGAGTTGAAGAAAGAAGAGAAGAAGAAACTGGACTTCTGAGAGACGGACCCAAAAGGCCGGACAGGAATGTCCGGCCTACCACAAGCGCTGAAGTTTCGTAGGACGGACATTCCTGTCCGTCCCTTTCCACGGTAATGAACGAAGCATTCTGGAGATATACCCTCATGCGATCCGTGCGTCGTTTCCTCGTGCTGACGCTGTTACTGGGCTGGACCAGCGCCACGCTCGCACAGCAGTTTCCGAAGATCGATATCAAAGATT